>NZ_JBEZKL010000036.1:0-63038 GCF_040704695.1 Streptomyces sp. NPDC048411 | reverse complement strand
AGCGGTCCTGACCGGGGGTACCGAAGAGGTACAGGATCAGGTCCTGGTCCAGGGTGATACGGCCGAAGTCCATGGCCACCGTCGTGGTGGTCTTGTCCCCGGTGTGGGTCAGATCGTCGATGCCCGCGGACGCGGACGTCATCACGGCTTCGGTACGCAGGGGATTGATCTCCGAAACGGCACCGACGAACGTGGTCTTACCCACGCCGAAGCCCCCTGCCACCACGATCTTCGCGGAGGTAGTGGAGCGGGCTGCTCCGCCGCTAGAGCTTGCGAAGTCCACTGAGCACCCTTTCGAGCAGTGTCACATCTGGCTGGCCGCCGGCGGACTCGTCGCCGCCGGGCTGATGGATAGCGACGAGTCCGGCCTCGGCCAGGTCGGCTACGAGGATTCGGGCAACGCCGAGGGGGATCGAGAGAAGCGCCGAGATCTCGGCGACCGACTTGATCTCGAAGCACAGCCGGCAGATCCGCTGGTGCTCGGGCAACTGCCCTTGCAGCCGGGACGGATCGGCCGTGGTACTGACCAACGCCTCAATGGCGAGCTGGTATCGCGGTCGGGTCCGGCCGCCGGTCATGGCGTACGGACGGACCAGCGGGTTGTGCGCCGCCGGTTCGGCGGGCTCGGCGGCCCGTCGCGGCTGCACCGGCTGAATACGGGGCTGCTGGGGCGCGTCCAACCGGTGCGGCCGCTGAGGGTGCTGCGGCTGCTGGGGCCACCCACCGTCCTGGGCCTGCGGCCACCCGCCGCCCTGTCCCTGTCGGGGCGGATACGGCTGCTGAGGCGGCTGATAGGGCTCCTGCGAGCCCTGTCTGCTGGGCGTGGAGGGGAAGTTGAAACGGTTGTCCCCGTGCTCACCCGGTACCTGCTGACCACCGTTGTACTGGTGTCCGCCTGAGGGTGTTGCCACGTTTCCTCCTCCGACTGCCGGTCCTGGTCCCAGTGGGGCCGCGCCACCGCACCTTATGGCGCGGTGGCGCGAAACGCACCGCCTGTCTATTAGTTAAGAAGACTTCCCTGCAGTTCGGCACGGAGATCGGGTGTGAGGACACTGCCCGCACGGTCGACCAGAAGTGCCATTTCGTACCCAACCAGACCGATATCGGCGTCCGGATGTGCAAGAACTGCCAGCGAAGATCCGTCAGAGATGGACATGATGAAGAGGAATCCACGCTCCATCTCCACCACGGTCTGGTTCACGGCGCCGCCCTCGAAGATCCGCGAGGCGCCCGCGGTCAGCGAGGTCAGACCGGAAGCAACGGCCGCCAGCTGGTCGGCACGGTCGCGCGGGAATCCTTCGGACATGGCCAGCAGGAGTCCGTCGGCGGAGACCACCACCGTGTGCGACACCCCGGGGGTGTTGTCCACGAAGTTGGTGATCAACCAGTTGAGATTCTGCGCCGCCTGGCTCATCGGGCTCACACTAACGCTCCTGGTTGTAGGTAGTACTTGCGTCCGAACCAGCGTTACGTCCCCGCTGAATGCCCCGGCGCAGGTTGCTCAACCTGCCCCGGACGTCCTCAGGGGCGCGGGAGACCTGAGGGCCGCCCTGCTGGGTCTGCTCCGCCGTGCCCTCGACCAGATTGGCCTTGGGCACCCGCCGGGGAAGTCCGGACGGGGTGACCCCGCCCGCCTTCGGCTCCCGGAGCTTCTCGGCCCGCTCCCAGCGCTCGTCGTTCTTCGAGCGCCAGTCGTCGGAGCCGTTCCCGTCCTGCTGCGCGGGCGACGGCCGCTGCGGCAACTTCTGCTGCCGCAGCGGCTGCTGCTCGGCTGAGACGGGCTGGTCGTTTCCGCGGCCGGTGGGCTGCCAGTGCTGCTGACCGCCCCGGCGCGGCAGACCGGCATCGGTCAGCTCGTGGCCTGCGTTTGGGGTGGGGCCCGAACGGTCGAAGCCTACGCGCTCCTGCGGCTCCGCGGGGGCGCTGGGGACAGATTCCGGTTCGGCCTGCAGTGTGGGCTCGTACGCGTTCTGGTACGTGCCCTGATCTGCCCACTCTTCCTGGTGGGGCTGGGCCGCGAATTGTTCCTCGTAACCCTGCTGAGCGCTTTCCCGGGCGGCATATGCCGCCTCCGGATAGCCGTCCTGCGGTGCGTAGTCGGAGTGCTCCGGATAGCCGGTCTCGCCGCGGTACGGGTCGTAGGAACCGTCGTACGAGGCCTGTGCGTACTGCTCCTGCTGCTGACCCTGCTGCGGCTCCTGGGCGTACGGGTCCTGCGCGTACGTGTCCTCGGTGTACGAGGTGTCCGAGAAGGAGGCGTCCGCGAACTGGGGGTGCTCACCGCCCGTCTGGGCCTCCAGCGCCGCCCGGCGCTCCTCACGCATCAGTGAGCGGCCCACCGGGTCCAGCTGCGCGGCGTCGGCCGGCTGCTCGTACCGGGAGTCGTCGAAGCCGAGTTCGGCCGCCGTACGCAGTGGGGACTGCTGCGGCTCCGGCTCGAACGACGACTGCTGCGGGATGATCGAGGAGACGGTGAAGTCGTCCTGAGGGTCCGTGGAGCCGAGGCTCTCGCCCCCGCCGCCGTGGGTGATCGCGTCCGGCAGCATGACCAGCGAGGTGGTTCCGGCCTGTTCGCCCGAGGGGCGCAGCTGGACCCGGATGCCGTGCCGGTCGGCGAGCCGGCCGACCACGAAGAGCCCCATCCGCTGGGAGACCGCGGCGTCCACGGTCGGCGGGTTGGCCAGCTTGTGGTTGATGTCCGCGAAGTCCTCGGCGGTGAGGCCGATGCCCTTGTCGTGGATCTCGATCATCACGCGGCTGTCCGGCAGCCGGGTCGCGGTGACGCGGACCTTGGTCTGGGGCGAGGAGAACGTGGTGGCGTTCTCCAGCAGTTCGGCAAGCAGGTGCACGAGGTCGGTGACGGCCTGACCGTGGATCTCGGTCTCCGGGACACCGGAGAGCTCGATGCGCTCGTACGACTCCACCTCGGAGGAGGCGGCCCGCAGGACGTCGACCAGCGGGACCGGCTGGTTCCAGCGGCGGCCCGGTTCCTCGCCGGCGAGGACAAGGAGGTTCTCGCCGTTGCGGCGCATACGGGTCGCGAGGTGGTCGAGCCGGAAGAGGCTCTCCAGCTGGTCCGGGTCGGCCTCGTTGTTCTCCAGGTCGGTGATGAGGGTCAGCTGGCCCTCGATCAGCGACTGGTTGCGACGCGACAGGTTGGTGAAGATCGCGTTGACGTTGCCCCGCAGCATGGCTTGCTCGGCCGCGAGCCGCACCGCCTCGCGGTGCACCTGGTCGAAGGCGCGGGCGACCTCGCCGATCTCGTCCCGGCTGGTGATCGGAATCGGCTGGACCCGGGTGTCGACCCGGCCCGGCTCGGTCCGCGACAGCTGGTCGACCAGCGTCGGCAGCCGCTGCTCGGCGATCCCGAAGGCGGCGGTACGCAGCTGGCGCATCGAGCGGCTCATCTGGCGGGCCATGAGCCCGGCCAGGAAGAACGCGGCCAGCAGGGCCACCAGCACGATCGCGGCGTTGACGATGGCGTCGGTCCTGGCGCTGGACGAGATGTCCGCGGCCTCGGTCACCGCCTTGTCGACGAGCTCGTCCTCGACCGTGGTGTAGCCGTCGAACTTGGCGGTCGCGGCGGCCATCCAGGTCTCGGGCGTGATGCCCTTGGCGGCCAGCTTCTCGGGCGACTTGCCCTGACCGATCTGCTGGGCCATCCCGTCGAAGACCGAGCCGTCGATGCTGGGCGGCGCGACGAACGGCACACCGGCCGCGTCGGCCTGCTCCTTGGCGGTCTTCAGCTTCTTCGCACCCTCGGCCGCCGTATCGACCATGACCTGCTTCAGCCGCGCGGAGTCGGCCTCCGTACCACCGGAGACGAACTCGCCGAGGGCGATCTGCTCCAGGTAGTTGTACGAGCCGAACGCCTTGACCTGGGCGTCGAACTTGGGGCCCTCCTGGCTCGGGCGCACCAGCAGGTGCATGCCGATGGAGCGCTGGAGCGATTCTGCCGCCTTGGCCAGCTCGATCGCGTAGACCGTACGGCCGTAGCTGGTGATGTTGCCGGTGCCGAGGCCGAGTTCGTTGCTGAACTCCATCAGGGAGTGTTGAACCTTGACGTAGCCCTCTTCCGTCTTCACCGGGTCCATGGCCTCGGCGTAGGCGGCCTTGCGCAGGTCGGGGAGGTTGGGCTCCTCCTGCTTGAACAGCTGGAGACGGCGCTCCAGGCCCTGATCCTTCGGCATGTCCTGCACGGCGTCGTCGAACTTGGCGGCGGCGGCGTCAGTGGTGGCACGCGCCTCTGAGACGACCGCGGCGTCACGCTTGTTCGACAACAGGGACTGCGCGGTGAGGTCACGCTCGTTGAGCAGTGCCTGCCCGTACTCCGAGGCCGATCGGACGATCAGCGCGGTCTTCTCGGCATCCTCGGCCTCTTTCCACGTGTTGATCGACCCCTTCACCTGGAAGCCGCCCATGATGAGGCCGACCAGCACAGGGATCAGAAGGATGGCGTTCAGCCGGGTGGGCACCCGCCAGTTGCGGGGGGACAGCCGGCTGGTGCTGCCACCGGTCGGTGCCTGTGTGGACATGGCGGCAGGTGACGCCGCGGTGCGTGGCGGCGGGGTGAAATTGTCCCGCTCCGGCTGAACTGCGGAGCCCTTGTTGCTACGCCTCACTCGACCAACAACCTCTCGGCGTCGGCACCTACGCTGTGCCGTTTTTCGTTCAGGGCCGTACTACTCGGGAGTTTCGTCGAATTGCAGCACGGGGACCGGCCGCGTTCCAAACACTCGGAATGAGCCATTCCGAGTGGTCCAAGCCTCAGATAAAACGGGCATAAAGAGCGAGCCCCGTCAAAAGGCGGGGCTCATGTGAGCACAGTGATACCGGCCGAACGCATCGGGTGTCGAAGCCCGGGTAATTCTCTGTCGAAACGTTATGAACACGGGGGCGGATCGTGTCAAAGGACACAGTCCGCCCCCGTGCGACTACGGCAACTGCCGTATGCGCATACCGACTTGCGGCGAGCTTTCGGCTACTTCAGCCGGGCCATCAGCGCGTGCTCCACGAGCGTGATGAGTGCGCTCTTGGCATCCGCACGGTGGCGGGCGTCCGTGGTCAGGATCGGGGTGTCGGGGCCGATCTGCAGGGCCTCGCGTACCTCGTCCGGTGTGTACGGCTGGTGTCCGTCGAAGCCGTTGAGGGCGATGACGAAGGGCAGGCCGCTGTTCTCGAAGTAGTCGACGGCCGGGAAGCAGTCGGCGAGACGCCGGGTGTCCACCAGGACGACGGCGCCGATCGCGCCGCGGACCAGGTCGTCCCACATGAACCAGAAGCGGTCCTGACCGGGGGTACCGAAGAGGTACAGGATCAGGTCCTGGTCCAGGGTGATACGGCCGAAGTCCATGGCCACCGTCGTGGTGGTCTTGCCGCCGGTGTGGGTCAGATCGTCGATGCCCGCGGACGCGGACGTCATCACGGCTTCGGTACGCAGCGGATTGATCTCCGAAACGGCACCGACGAACGTGGTCTTACCCACGCCGAAACCGCCTGCCACCACGATCTTCGCGGAGGTAGTGGAGCGGGCCGCACCGCCGCTAGAGCTTGCGAAGTCCACTGAGCACCCTTTCGAGCAGTGTCACATCCGGCGCGCCGCCGGCCTCTCCGTTGCCCGGCTGGTGGATGGCCACCATGCCGGCTTCCGCCAGATCCGCGACGAGGATCCGGGCCACACCGAGTGGCATCGACAGCAGCGCCGATACCTCGGCCACCGACTTGACCTCACGGCAGAGGTGGCAGATCCGCTGGTGCTCCGGGAGCAGTGTCGCCAGATGCGCCGGGTCGGCCGTGGTGGAGACCAGGGCCTCTATGGCGAGCTGGTAGCGCGGCCGGGTCCGGCCACCGGTCATGGCATAGGGACGGACCAGCGGCTGGTCGCCTTCACCTTCGTACGACGCGTGGTGCAGTGCGCCGTACGGATCGGGTGAGGCGGGTGGCGGGGTCATGAATCCTCCGGGCGTGACAGCAAGGGGTCGGCTTGCCGTCTGAAGGGGCCGGTGGGGGGTTGAAACGGCCGGACGGGCGAGGGTTGGAGTGCGGTACCTGGGGCAACCGTGTCGGTCACCGGTTCATCGCCGCCTAGTGGAGCAGGCTGCCCTGGAGTTCGGCGCGGAGGTCCGGGGTGAGGACCGTTCCCGCGCGGTCGACCAGGAGGGCCATCTCGTACCCGACCAGACCGATGTCGGCGTCCGGGTGGGCGAGCACGGCCAGTGAGGAGCCGTCCGAGATGGACATCAGGAAGAGGAACCCGCGTTCCATCTCCACCACGGTCTGGCTGACAGCGCCGCCCTCGAAGATCCGGGAGGCGCCCGCAGTCAGCGAGGTGAGCCCGGAGGCGACCGCCGCCAACTGGTCGGCACGGTCGCGCGGGAATCCTTCGGACATCGCCAGCAGCAGGCCGTCTGCGGAGACCACCACCGTGTGCGACACCCCAGGGGTGTTGTCCACGAAGTTGGTGATCAACCAGTTCAGATTCTGCGCGGCCTGACTCATCGGGCTCAACTAACGCTCCTGCTGGTGAGTGGGGCCGAGTGGGAAACTGCCGGTCGACTGGTCGTTGTTGGCCTGCCGACCCTGCTGGATACCCCGGCGGAGATTGGTCAGGCGCCCGCGCACATCATCGGGCGCACGCGAAACCTGAGGACCGGACTGGTGGTTCTGCTGCTGGGCAGTGCCCGGCACCAGATTGGCACGCGGCACCCGGCGAGGCAGTCCGGAAGTGGTGATTCCGCCTGCTGCGGGCTTCTTGGCCCGCTCTGCCTGCCGTACGAGTTCGTCGTTCGGCGAGGCACGCCAGGAGCTGGTGGTGCCGGTGTCGCCCGCGCCGCGGCGCGGCATGGGGGGAGCGGGACGCTCAGGGGTGGACTGCTGAGGGGCGCCCGGCGCCTGCGGCTCGGCGGACGGCTGCTGGCCGCCCTGCTGCGCGCCGTGGAACCAGTTCGTCTCCAGCGTGTCGTACAGCGGAGTACGACCGTCCCCGAGACCTGCCGCAGGCAGTGCCTCGGGCTGGGGCTGGGGCGGCAGCACCGGGCGGTACTGCGCCTCGGGGGCGGGAGCGGCGGCCGGACGCGGCGCGCCGAAGTCCTCGGCGTCCAGGCCGCGCTGACGCGGCCCGGGCATCCCCTGGTCCTGGGAGGACTGCGGGACACCGAAGCCCGGGCGGGCGAACTGCGAGGTGCTCGCGGGGTCCTGGTGCTGCGGCGCCGGGACACCGAAGTCCGGGCGGGCGAACTGCGAGGTGCTCGCGGGGTCCTGGTACTGCGGGGCCGGGGCCGAGAAGTCCGGGCGGGCGAACTCGGCCGTGGAGCCGGGCCCTTGTCGGTCGTCCATCGGCGGGCGCCGGTCCAATGATGGATTCATCGGCTGCTGGAACTGGCCGGTGGACTCGGGCTCCTCGTGACCGCGCGGGGCGTCGAGCGGAGCACGCCGCGGGACCGACGGGTCCTCGGTGCCCCAGCTGGTGGTCTGCGGGCGCTGCGGCTGCGGGTTGCCACCGGGCAGCTCGGCACGCGGACCGCCGACGGGCGGCAGTTGACGGCCGGGGTTGCCCGGACCGCCGGGCTGCTGGAAGCCGCCCTGGCCGTCGGGAGCGTTGTACCGGGGCTGCTGCGGGGCCTGCCGGGGGCCCGGACCGTTCTGCTGACCGGGTTGGCCCGGCCGGTTCTGACCGAACAGGTTGGTCTGACCCGACTCCGCACGACCGGCATCGCCCTGGTCGCCGGGGGCGCCGAGCCGGGCACTGCCGCCGAAGGCGCCGGACAGTCCGCCGCCCTGGCGCGGCGGATCCTGCCGCGAAGCGTCCTGCGGGCCGGTGTTCGGCAGCCCGGCGTTCTGGAAACCGGCGTTCTGGAAACCGGAGTCCTGGAAACCGGAGTCCTGGAAACCAGAGTTCTGGAAACCGGCGTTCTGCTGACCCTGCTGGTTCTGCTGACCCTGCTGGTTCTGCTGACCCTGCTGGTTCGGCTGGCCCTGCTGATGCTGCTGGTTCGGCTGCTGGCGGGGACCGTTGTCGCGCGCCGGCAGTGCCGCCCGCGGACCGGAGCCCGCACTGACCTGCTCGCGCTGTCCACCGGGAGCCGCGCCGAGACCCCGCGGAGCACCGCCGGGACCCGGACGGTTGCCGTTGCCCGCGCCGTTGCCACCGGCGAGCAGACCGCCCGGGGCGGACTGCTGCTGACCCGGCGTCTGCTTCGAGACCGGCTGCTTGCCGCCGTGCGCGACATCGACGGGGAGCATGACCAGTGCGGTCGTGCCACCGGAGTCGGACGGCCGCAGCTGGATCCGGATGCCGTGACGCAGGGACAGCCGGCCGACCACGAACAGACCCATGCGGCGGGAGACGGAGACGTCCACGGTGGGCGGCGACGCGAGCCGCTCGTTGATGGCCGCGAGGTCCTCGGGGGAGAGGCCGATGCCGGTGTCGTGGATCTCCACGAGCACCCGGCCGTCGGGCAGTGCGTGGCCGGTGACCCGGACCTTCGTCTGCGGCGAGGAGAACGACGTGGCGTTCTCGAGCAGCTCGGCGAGCAGGTGCACGAGGTCGTTGACCACGCGGCCGGCCACCTCGGTGGCGGGCACCGCGGCCAGTTCGATGCGCTCGTACTGCTCCACCTCGGAGGCGGCGGCACGGAGCACGTCGACCAGCGGGACGGGGCGGGTCCACCGACGGCCCGGCTCCTCGCCCGCGAGGACAAGGAGGTTCTCGCCGTTACGGCGCATACGGGTCGCGAGGTGGTCGAGCTTGAAGAGCGAGGACAGCTGGTCGGGGTCGGCCTCGCGCGACTCCAGCTCGGAGATGAGCGAGAGCTGACGCTGGATGAGACCCTGCGAACGCCGAGAGAGGTTGGTGAACATCGCGTTGACGTTGCCCCGCAGGAGGGCCTGTTCGGCGGCGAGGCGGACGGCCTCGCGGTGCACGTCGTCGAAGGCCGCGGCCACTTGGCCGATCTCGTCCCGGGAGTGCACACCGACGGACTCGACCGAGGTGTCGACGTCCTGCGGGTCCGACTCGGAGAGCTGCTTGACGAGTTCGGGCAGCCGGTCCTGGGCGACCCGGGTCGCGGTGTCCTGCAGCCGCCGAAGCGAGCGGATCATGGACCGGGCGACGACGAAGGCACCCACCAGGGAGACACCGAGAACGAGCAGGATGAGCGCACCGCTGATGATGGCTTCGCGCTTCGACGCGTCGCGGAGCTCGCGGGCCTTGCCCTCCATGTCGCTGAGGAGGGTCCCCTCGATTCTCTTCATCTCCTGGATCTTGGTGGAGCTCTGTTCGTACCAGTCCAGGTACGAACGCTGCGGCGCCCCCTTCATGCCGTTGGGGGTTTCGAGCACCTTCGAGGCGTAGGCGTCGGCGGCCTTGATCTCCGGGTTGCCGTTCTTCAGCGACGCCGTCAGCTGGTCGGCGTTCTGACCGGTGGCCGCGTAGGTCGAAGCGAACGCCTCCATGGCCAGCCTCTCCTTGCGGAGGGCGGCACGGCCGAACTGTTTGTCGTTCTCGTCGAGGTGCGATTCCTTGAGGGTGCCGCCCCCGCCGGGCAGGGCCGCGGCGATGATCGCCCGCTCGACCGACGCGTACTCCTTGGCGGAGGAGAAGGCCGCCAGGGATCGGGTCCGCTTGATCATCTCCGGGTTGCTGGTCGCCTGCGCCATGTCCTGCGAGAGGCTCAGCAGCGAGGTGATCAGCTGGCTGTACTGGTCGACGGTCCGGAGACTCGGGCTGCCCTTCGCGTACGCCGTTTTGCGGATGTCCTGGATCTGATTGAGCTGGGTGGCGATCTGGCTGACGCTCGCGTGGATCGACTGCAGGGCGTCGTCGCCCTGGGTGTCGCCGATATCGTTCGTCGCCTGCAGGAAGGCGGTCTTCGCCCGGTCGGTCCTCTTCCGCGGCTCGGTGACCTTGAAGTCGTCGGCCTTCACGCCGTTGGTCAGCGGACCCGCCGACCGGTCGCGCTCCTCCTGGAGCGCCTGGGCGAGCGTGGTCGCCTGCTTGGTCATCTCGGTGAGCAGCTGCATGTGGTCCAGCTGCTGAATCTCGTTCATGGAGTCGTTGATGCGCAGACCACCCAGGGTGGTCGCGGCGACTACCGGAAGAGCGAGCAGGGAGACCAGGCGCGTACTGATGCGCCAGTTGCGCAGAGCCACGCGCGAACCCGTACTGACAGGCCCCCGGGGCTGGAGCGGGGCGACCGGGTCGGTTCCGCTGTTCGCCGTGGCACCTGAGCGCGGAGCGCGGTCGCCGTTGTCGCCGGCCGCGGCCGGTCCCGGGTTCTGGGCGTGCTGGGGCGAGGAACCGCGGTCGGTCCCGCCGCGCGGCTCCTGTTCCGCCGCAGCGCTGCCATCCCTCTTGAAACGTCCCTGCACTAGCGTCGCAACCTCTGGACCAGGCGTCCCTCCGCGTAGACGGGTGGGACGGTGTCGGCGTCGTGGGGCGTTGTACCCGCCCCCTGGTGGTCGTGAGTGACCGGCGCTCTCCCCTTCCCGCCGCCACTCGGCGCTGCGTTGCGCCACCTGCGCGCCGGCCTGAAACCCGCGGCGGTGCGTGGAATTCCAGCACAGTGCCGGATCTCCAACAAGGCCCGCGTACTGGGCTGCGACCTGGGTGACACGTTGTGATGGTCGAGTCACCAACCGTGGAGAGTGTTCATGGTCAAAGCGGGCGATAGGGAGCGAAACAGGTGGGAGCGGGGAGTGTCCCAGTCGAGGCGATCGGGAGCGGAATGATTCATTCAGTGGTGCAATGTCCGTTTCTCCGACCCGGCTCGACCGCCCGAAATGAGGCAGTTGTCCACACGGTCGTGAGCAAACTCACATCATGATCGCCGTCTCTTCCGGGGATCCGGAGGGAATTGGATGTTTAGCCTGGCGCTTTACAGGGATGGCAAATCCGACAACCGGCGCCCCTCCGGGCGGCGCCCGTACCGACAAGGTCCGAACGGCAGATGAAGACGACGATGATGGTCCGCACCATTGCCAACCCCCGGCGCACGACGCTGGCGCACCTCAAGGACGCCGAAGCGCTGCAGACGCCGGAGCAGCCGGAGCACGCCGTCGACCTGCCGGCACAGACGGCCAACCCGCGGCGCACCGTCCTCATGGTGGCCCCGGCCGCAGCAGCCGCCTCGACCGCCGGGTAATGGGCGCGGTTGTCCCCCTCGCCCGCGTTAGCCTGGAGCGTCAGTCTTCAGCCAGCCAGCAAGTGAGGGGCGACAGCATCCCGTGCGCATCGCCAGGTTCTCCATCGACGGCAATGTCGCCTTCGGCGCGGTCGAGGGCAGCGGCACCGTCGGCTCCGGTGACCTCGTCCTCGACATCATCAAGGGCATTCCGTACGCCGACTTCGAGCTCTCCGGTACCAAGGTCCCGCTGAGCAAGGTCCGGCTTCTGCCGCCCGTGCTCCCCAACAAGGTCGTGGCCATCGGCCGCAACTACGCGGAGCACGCCGCCGAGCTCGGCAACGAGGTCCCGGACGTACCGGTCGCCTTCTTCAAGCCCACCACTTCGGTGATCGGCTCCGGGGACGCCATCGAGTACCCCTCCTTCTCCAACGAAGTGCACTACGAGGCCGAGCTGGCCGTCGTCATCGGCCGTATGTGCCGCGAAGTGCCGCGTGAGCGGGTCAAGGACGTCATCTTCGGCTACACCTGCGCCAACGACGTCACCGCCCGCGATGCCCAGCAGCGGGAGAAGCAGTGGGCCCGGGCCAAGGGCTTCGACACGTCCTGCCCGCTCGGCCCCTGGGTGGAGACCGACCTCGACCCGAGCGACCTCGCCATCCAGGCCACGGTCAACGGCGAGCAACGCCAACTGGGCCGTACGAGCGAAATGATCCGCTCCATCGAGGACCTGGTCGTCCACATCACGGAGGCGATGACGCTGCTCCCGGGCGACGTGATCCTCACCGGCACCCCGGCAGGGGTCGGGCCCCTGCACGTCGGCGACGAGGTCGCCGTCACCATCGAAGGCATCGGCACTCTCACCAACAAGGTGATCAAGCGTGGCTAACACGAACTCCCCCAAGCTCTCGGCTCCGCTCGAGCAGGGGGTACCCCCTCGCGTACGTTTCTGTCCCTCCCCGACCGGCAACCCCCACGTGGGCCTGGTCCGCACCGCCCTGTTCAACTGGGCGTTCGCCCGGCACCACGGCGGCACCCTGGTCTTCCGCATCGAGGACACCGACGCGGCGCGCGACTCCGAGGAGTCGTACAACCAGCTGCTCGACTCGATGCGCTGGCTCGGCTTCGACTGGGACGAGGGTCCCGAGGTCGGCGGCCCGCACGCCCCGTACCGGCAGTCGCAGCGCATGGACATCTACAAGGATGTCGCCGAGAAGCTCCTGGCCGGCGGGTACGCGTACCACTGCTACTGCACCACCGAGGAGCTCGACGACCGCCGCGAAGCCGCCCGCGCCGCCGGCAAGCCGTCCGGCTACGACGGTCACTGCCGCGACCTGAGCGCCGAGCAGACCGCCGCGTACCAGGCCGAGGGCCGGACGTCCATCGTCCGCTTCCGGATGCCCGACGAGGCGCTCACCTTCACGGACCTGGTCCGCGGTGAGCTGACGTTCCAGCCGGAGAACGTGCCGGACTACGGCATCGTCCGGGCCAACGGCGCCCCGCTCTACACGCTCGTCAACCCGGTCGACGACGCGCTGATGGAGATCACCCACGTCCTGCGCGGTGAGGACCTGCTCTCCTCCACCCCGCGCCAGCTCGCGCTCTACAAGGCGCTGATCGAACTCGGCCTCGCCAAGGACACCCCCGCGTTCGGCCACCTCCCGTACGTCATGGGCGAGGGCAACAAGAAGCTCTCCAAGCGCGACCCGCAGGCCTCGCTCAACCTCTACCGTGAGCGCGGCTTCGTCCCCGAGGGGCTGCTCAACTACCTCTCGCTGCTCGGCTGGTCGATCGCCGAGGACCGCGACATCTTCTCCGTCGAGGAGATGGTGGCCGCGTTCGACATCAAGGACGTCAACGCCAACCCGGCGCGCTTCGACCTGAAGAAGTGCGAGCACATCAACGCCGAGCACATCCGCATGCTCGACGTGAAGACCTTCACCGAGGCGTGCGGCCCCTGGCTGAAGGCGCCGTTCGCCCCGTGGGCCCCGGAGGCCTTCGACGCCGCGCAGTTCGAGGCCATCGCCCCGCACGCCCAGACCCGCGTCACCGTCCTCTCGGACATCACGGCCAACGTCGACTTCCTCTTCCTCGACGCGCCGGTCGAGGACGAGGCGTCCTGGAACAAGGCGATGAAGGAGGGCTCCGACGCCCTGCTCGCCACCGCCCGGGCCAAGCTGATCGGCGCCGAGTGGAACGCCGAGGCGCTCAAGAACGCCATCCTCGCCGCCGGTGAGGAGCACGGCCTGAAGCTCGGCAAGGCCCAGGCCCCGGTCCGCGTCGCCGTCACCGGCCGCACGATCGGTCTGCCGCTCTTCGAGTCCCTGGAGATCCTGGGCCGCGAGAAGACCGTAGCCCGGATCGACGCGGCACTGGCGAAGCTGGCCGCGTAAGCGTCTCCCGTACGCCCGAAGGGGCGGTCACCGGTCCATACCGATGACCGCCCCTTCGGCATACCTCAGACGGTCTCGTCGAGGTCCCGCGCGTAGTGCTCGATGGCCCGCCGGTACCGCTGTACATACGCGTCCTGACTGGTCGTGGCGATCAGCCTCAGCAGGATCTGTACGGCCTCGTGATGCTGCTTGGTGTTGAACAGGGCCATCGCGAGGAAGGACTGCAGGGCGCCGTCCTCGGGGAACTCCGCGACGCCAAGTCGCAGCGTCTCGACGGCCTTTGTGTACTGCCCCAGTACCCGGTAGGTGCTGCCGAGCCCGAGCAGCGCACCGTGGCGGTCCTCCTCCGACAGCCCGGCGCCCCGCAGGCTGCGTTCGTAGAAGGGGACCGCTGCGGCCTCCAGGCCCAGCGCATCGTGGACCCAGGCGGTCTGGTACGCCACTTCCGCGTCCTCGGGATGCCCGGCGGCAAGCGTCAGCAGCCGCTCCCGGGCCTCTTCCGCCTGTCCCTGCTCGCGCAGCCCGACGGCCTCGGCCAGCAGACCGTCTCTGTTGTGCTCGCTCATGCACGCATTGTCACAGGCCGGGCGTCGCGGACGGCGTTCAGGGCATTTCCCGGCCCCCTCGCGGGGCGGGCGGTAGCGTGGCCGTATGCCGATCCGAGCCGTGCTCTGGGACATCGACGACACGATCTTCGACTACACGGGCGCCGACCGCGTCGGCCTGCAGAAACATCTGGAGAGCGAGGGCCTGCCCGGCGGATACGGTTCCGCCACACAGGCCCTCGATGCCTGGCGGGCGATCACCGACGTCCACTGGGCGCGTTTCGCCGCCGGGGAGACCGACTTCCAGGGGCAGCGCCGGGACCGGGTCCGTTCGTTCCTCGGACGGCCGCTCACGGACGCGGAGGCCGACGAGTGGTTTGCCCGGCACCTCGCGCACTACGAGGCCGCCTGGTCGCTCTTCCCTGACACTCTGCCGGTCCTGGACATACTGGCCGGTCGGTACCGGCAGGCTGTCCTGTCGAACTCCAGCATCCACAACCAGGACCGCAAGCTGCGCACCCTTGGCGTGCGGGACCGTTTCGAGGCCGTGGTGTGCGCCGTGGAGCTCGGCATCTCCAAGCCCGAGGCCGGCGCATTCCACGCCGCCTGCGACGCGCTCGGGCTGGAGCCGCAGGACGTCGTGTACGTCGGAGATCACCCGGACATCGACGCGGCCGGCGCGGTGGCGGCGGGGCTGAAGGGGGTCTGGCTGGACCGGGGCGGGCGCGGCGGGCGGCCCGAACTGGAGCGCATCACCGGTCTCGATCAGCTCCCCGGACTGCTGGCGGGCGATACCCGTTTTGGAGCGCCGGACACCTTCGGGTAATGTTCTTTCTGCGCCGCCCGGGCGGGCCGAAAGATCCGGCCGGGAAGCGCAAGCCGAACAAAACCCCTTCAGGGGGTTGAGTTTTGGTGGGCTATGGTGTAATTGGCAACACTACGGTTTCTGGTACCGTCATTCTAGGTTCGAGTCCTGGTAGCCCAGCGCAGATCTTCATCTGTACAACACGCCCCCGTTGTGTAGCGGCCTAGCACGCTGCCCTCTCACGGCAGTAGCGCCGGTTCGAATCCGGTCGGGGGTACAGATCCTTCCCGCGAGATCATCTGGGTCGCACCCACGATTTCGATGCAGGATCGCTAGGGCCCCCGTTGTGTAGCGGCCTAGCACGCTGCCCTCTCACGGCAGTAGCGCCGGTTCGAATCCGGTCGGGGGTACTTGTAACACCATGGGCTATGGTGTAATTGGCAACACTACGGTTTCTGGTACCGTCATTCTAGGTTCGAGTCCTGGTAGCCCAGCGCAAGATCGCAGTATCAAGCCCCCGTTGTGTAGCGGCCTAGCACGCTGCCCTCTCACGGCAGTAGCGCCGGTTCGAATCCGGTCGGGGGTACAACAGAGTAAGAAACCAAGGGCCCTTCACTTCGGTGAGGGGCCCTTGGCTATGCGCCCGGGCCCGTTGCGCCCGAGCCCGTCGGACTCAGATTCCGTGCCGCCGGTTCGACTCCTCCTCCTGGGCCAGCCGACGCAGCGACAGCAACAGCGGTTCGTACAGCACGACCGAGGCCACCGCCATCTCCACCTCCTCCGCTCCTGCCGGATAGGACTCCATCATGTCCAGGTCGCGGACCGCGACTTGCTCCATGAGGCGGGCCTGCTCGGTCAATTACTCGATGTCGCAGGGGTAGCCGAGCCGGATGAGTGTGGCCATCGAGGCGGCCAGTGAGCGGTACGTGGGGTCCAAGGGACCGAGTTCCCGCACGAACGCCCAGCCGAGCCGGTCGAGAAGCCGGTCGGCCTCCCGGCGCGCTGATTCCGTCTCCGGGGCGTCGTCGTCCGGCTCGGGGCGGTGCGGCAGCGACCAGAGGGCGGCGCCCAGCCGCATCGTACGGCCGAGGGATTCGTCGTCGACATGGGCCGGCACCTCGCGGGCCGTTGCCACCGGGAAGCGGCCCACCCGGATCAGTGCCCGTACCAGACGCAGTCGGCGCAGATGGCTCCCGTCGTACTCGACCTGGGTCGCGCTGATGTGTTCACCGGGCGGCAACGGTCCCTCACGCAGGTAGTACTTGATCGTCGCCGTCGAGACGCCGCTCTGCTCGCTCAGTTCCGAGAGCCGCATGTTCTGCGCCTTCCCTTGCGCCACCCCTTGGGCAGTGCCACTGTCCAAGGGGTGGACAGCTTCACTCTCCAACAGTGATCAGGGGGGCATGGTATGCGTGTGAAGCCGATACCGGGGCGGTCGACCGCGGCAGCCGAGGGGGACGTGGTCGTCCTGCTCATCGGGATGCGCATCAATCACTTCTGGGGCGTGCACCACTGGCTGCCGGTCCTTGTGGCAATGCCGCGCATGCTTCGGGAGTTGAGCCGGGACAAGAGCCGCGGGCTGCTCGGCTACACCCTGCTGTCCGGATCGCCGAGGACGTACTACGTCGTCCAGTACTGGGAGTCCAAGGAGAAGCTCTACGCGTACGCCGCCGCGCCCGACATGTTGCACCGCAGGGCCTGGGCGATGATGAACCGCAAGGAGAAGAAGTCCCGGCAGCACGTGGGGCTGTGGCACGAGACATACATTGCGCCCGAGGGGTCGTACGAATCGATCTACGCCGACATGCCGCCGTACGGACTGGCTGCGGCGACGGGCGGGCTGCCGATCGAGGAGCGGGGACGCCGTGCGGCGGACCGTCTCGCGCACCGCTCGTCCACGGAGCGGAAGGGCTGAGAGGGGGCCGTCACGACGCTGGGACGGCCGGGGAACGATTTCTTGCTGTGCCGGCCGGGGTTGTGCGGCAGGACGGTCCGGCGGGTCCGAGCGCCGTGCCAGTAGGTGAGCCGTACGTCAGCCGGTGCGGCGCAGGGCCTCGCTCAGCCGGACCGCCGAGTCGATGACCGCCTGGGCGTGCATCCGGCCCGGGTGGCGGGTCAGCCGCTCGATCGGTCCGGAGACCGAGACCGCGGCTACCACCCGGTTCGACGGCCCGCGTACCGGAGCCGAGACCGAGGCGACGCCCGGCTCCCGCTCGCCGATCGACTGGGCCCAGCCCCGGCGGCGGACGCCCGAGAGCGCCGTCGCCGTGAAGCGGGCGCCCTGGAGGCCGCGGTGCAGGCGCTCCGGCTCCTCCCAGGCCATCAGGATCTGGGCCGAGGAGCCCGCCTTCATGGTCAGGGTGGAGCCCACCGGCACGGTGTCCCGCAGTCCGGACAGCCGCTCCGCCGCGGCCACGCAGATCCGCATGTCGCCCTGCCGGCGGTAGAGCTGCGCGCTCTCGCCGGTGATGTCCCGCAGATGCGTGAGTACCGGGCCCGCCGTCGCCAGCAGGCGGTCCTCGCCTGCCGCGGCCGCGAGCTCCGCCAGCCGGGGGCCGAGGATGAATCGGCCCTGCATGTCCCTCGCCACCATCCGGTGGTGTTCCAGTGCCACGGCCAGTCGATGAGCCGTGGGTCGTGCAAGCCCGGTCGCCGCGACCAGCCCGGCGAGGGTGGCCGGGCCGGACTCCAGGGCGCTCAATACCAGAGCCGCCTTGTCGAGAACGCCGACGCCGCTAGAGTTGTCCATACGACGATACTTGCGTCTCACTCTGTGAAACGCAAGTTCAATTTCCGGCGGAAGTTGCGAACCTGTAGGGGCGGCCGCACAACGGCCCGTAGCCACCGCCCCGCACGGGGGTCCGGACGGCGGTGCACCGAAATCTCTAGTTGGGCCGGCGAAGACGCCGGCCGGAGGGAAAGCGATGGGTAGGACACTCGCGGAGAAGGTCTGGGACGACCACGTCGTCCGGCGCGCGGACGGCGAGCCCGATCTTCTCTTCATCGATCTGCACCTGCTGCACGAGGTGACCAGCCCCCAGGCCTTCGACGGCCTCCGGCAGGCCGGACGCCGGGTGCGGCGCCTCGACCTCACCATCGCCACCGAGGATCACAACACCCCGACCCTCGACATCGACAAGCCGATCGCCGACCCGGTCTCCCGCGCCCAGTTGGAGACCCTGCGCAAGAACTGCGCGGAGTTCGGCGTACGGCTGCACCCGCTGGGCGACGTCGAGCAGGGCGTCGTGCACGTGGTCGGCCCGCAGCTGGGTCTGACCCAGCCCGGCACCACGGTCGTCTGCGGCGACTCCCACACCTCCACGCACGGCGCTTTCGGTGCGCTGGCGTTCGGTATCGGCACCAGCCAGGTCGAGCACGTCCTGGCCACGCAGACGCTGCCGCTGGCCCGCCCGAAGACCATGGCGATCACCATCGACGGCGAACTGCCCGACGGTGTCACGGCCAAGGACTTGATCCTCGCGATCATCGCGCGGATCGGCACCGGCGGCGGCCAGGGCTACATCCTCGAATATCGCGGCTCCGCCATCGAGAAGCTCTCGATGGAAGCCCGGATGACCATCTGCAACATGTCGATCGAGGCAGGCGCCCGGGCCGGCATGATCGCCCCGGACGAGACCACGTTCGACTACCTGAAGGGTCGCGATCACGCTCCGCAGGGCGAGGACTGGGACGCCGCCGTCGCGTACTGGAAGACGCTGCGCACGGACGGCGACGCGGTCTTCGACGCCGAGGTCGTCATCGACGCGGCCGAACTGGCGCCGTTCGTCACCTGGGGCACCAACCCCGGCCAGGGCGCGCCCCTGTCGGGATACGTCCCCGACCCGGCTTCGTACGAGGACGCCTCGGAGCGGAACGCCGCCGAAAAGGCCCTGGAATACATGGGGTTGACCGCCGGCCAGCCGCTGCGGGAGATCAGTGTCGACACCGTCTTCGTAGGCTCCTGCACCAACGGCCGGATCGAGGACCTGCGCAACGCGGCCGCGATCCTGGACGGCCGCAAAGTCGCCGACGGCGTACGGATGCTGATCGTCCCGGGCTCGGTCCGGGTCGCCCTGCAGGCCGTCGAGGAGGGCCTGGACAAGGTCTTCACCGCGGCCGGCGCGGAATGGCGGCACGCGGGCTGCTCGATGTGTCTCGGCATGAACCCCGACCAGCTGGCCCCCGGCGAGCGCTCCGCGTCGACCTCGAACCGTAACTTCGAGGGCCGGCAGGGCAAGGGTGGCCGTACCCACCTGGTTTCCCCGCAGGTCGCCGCCGCCACCGCCGTGCTGGGCCGCCTGGCCTCGCCGGCCGACCTGTCCGACGCCCTTACGTCCGCCGGAGTCTGAGAACCATGGAAGCTTTCACCGCACACACCGGCCGGGCCGTCCCGCTGCGCCGCAGCAATGTCGACACCGACCAGATCATCCCCGCCCACTGGCTGAAGAAGGTCACCCGCGACGGCTTCGAGGACGGGCTCTTCGAGGCGTGGCGCAAGGACCCCGAGTTCGTCCTCAACCGGCCCGAGCGGGACGGCGCAACGGTCCTGGTGGCCGGTCCCGACTTCGGTACCGGGTCCTCCCGTGAACACGCCGTCTGGGCCCTGCAGAACTACGGGTTCAAGGCCGTCATCTCCTCCCGGTTCGCCGACATCTTCCGCGGCAACTCGCTGAAGAACGGGCTGCTGACCGTGGTCCTCGACCAGAAGGTCGTCGACGCACTGTGGGAGCTGACCGAGGCCGCCCCGGCCGCCGAGGTCACCGTCGACCTGGAGGCACGCCAGGTCCGAGCCGAGGGCATCACCGCCGACTTCGAGCTCGACGAGAACGCCCGCTGGCGACTGCTGAACGGGCTGGACGACATCAGCCTCACCCTTCAGAACGAAGCGGACATCGCGTCTTATGAGGTGGCAAGGCCGACCTTCAAGCCGCGTACAATTAACGCCTGAGCAGCGCGTTTCCAGTACTGCGCCCCTTACCTTCTGGTAGGGGGCGCAGTCGCTTGTTGAGACCCCATCGGGCGACAACTCGCCCCAGATGGCACAATCGGTGCATGGAACGCGACAGCCAACTCAAGCTTTACGGCCAAGTCGCCGACCGATTGAAGGAAGCGCACACAAGAGTGCGCGCACTACAAGTCCCGGAGGGCGTACGGATGGCGCTGTCCCGGAAGCTGTTGGTCATCACGGCCGCGGCGAAGCACGATCTCCCGGATGCGGCAAGGCGTCTGGACCGGTTGATGAAGGACCTCGATGAGGGCCGATTCCCCGAAGGTGACTGACCTCTGCGGAACTGCGCAGTGGTCGACTTCGTTGCGGCACTAGGGTGATTAGCCCGTTTCGTGTTTGATTTGCGGTATATATCTGCCTAACGTGCGAAAACGCTTGAACACTTACGTTCTGGCAATGTCTCCGAAGGGGAAGACGTGAACAAGGCACAGCTCGTAGAAGCGATTGCCGACAAGGTCGGCGGCCGTCAGCAGGCCGCGGACGCGGTCGACGCGGTACTCGACGCGATCGTCCGTGCAGTGGTCGCGGGAGACCGGGTCTCGGTCACCGGTTTCGGCTCGTTCGAGAAGGTCGACCGCCCGGCCCGCTACGCCCGCAACCCGCAGACGGGCGAGCGCGTGCGGGTCAAGAAGACCTCCGTGCCCCGCTTCCGTGCGGGACAGGGCTTCAAGGACCTGGTGAGCGGCTCGAAGAAGCTCCCCAAGCACGATGTGGCCGTGAAGAAGGCGCCCAAGGGCAGCCTCACGGGCGGTGTTTCCGCCCGCGCGATCACCAAGGCCGCGGCCAAGAAGGCCGCCGCCAAGAAGGTCGCGGCGAAGAAGGTCACCGCCAAGAAGACCGTGCCGGCGGCGAAGGCCGCGGCGGCGAAGAAGGTCACCGCGAAGAAGACCACCGCGGCGGCGAAGAAGGCCACGGCGGCCGCGAAGACCACCGCGGCGGCGAAGAAGACGACGGCTGCCAAGAAGGCCGTCGCCGCCAAGACCGCGCCCGCCAAGAAGGTCACGGCGAAGAAGGCGCCCGCGAAGAAGGCCACGGCGCGCAAGACCACCGCCAAGAAGGCCGTCGCACGGAAGAAGTGAGACCGAGCAGCGCAGGGCTACTCACACGCGCCGGGCCGGGCTCCCCTCGGGGAGCCCGGCCCGCGGGCTGTCCGGGGTGCGCTCAGCGGCCCCGCGGGCCGGACGCGCCCTTTAGAGGAGCTCAGAACGTCTGCAGCGTCACCAGGGTGATCCGCAGGGCCGCTCCCTCGCCCTCCACCTCGATCCGCACCCGCTGCCCCGGGCGCAGCAGCCGCAGGCCGCCCGCGTCGAAGGCCGGGGCGTCGAATTCCACCGGGGTGCCGTCGTCGAGCAGCACACTGCCGGTGCGGGTCTCGGGGTCGTACGTGTACGAGGTCGCCTGCATGAACGGCAGCCTATCGGTCCCTCGCGGGCACTTCCGAGGCCAAGCTGCCCGCCGTGTGCGGACCCAGCCCGAGGGCCAGCGCGGCCCGCAGATCGGCGCCGGTGTCCACGTCCTGGCGGACCGATTCGATACCGGCCGGGACTATTTCCACCGCGCCGGAGGCAAGATGCCGGGCCCGGGACGGGCCCCCGAAAGCCGGGCGCAATTCCGCCCCCGCCGAAGCCGACAGGAAAGTCGTGCCGATTCCCGCCATATCCGTAACAAATGCGCGCGGGAATTCAGCGGCGAATTCGAGCACCCGGGTCAATTCCGCGGGGCGCAGCGCGGGCAGATCCGCGTTCAGCGCGGCGACTGCCGTGGCGGGCCTTCGGTCGCGTATCGCCCGCTCGCCGTGGGCCAGCGCGGCATTCAGTCCGGCGGCCGGCCGGTCGGGAACGATGCGCGCGCCGAGCGCCGAGAGCGCGGCCCCGGCCACCGGGTCGTCCGTGACGACCACCACATCCCGTACGCCTCGGCAGGCCAGCGCGGCGGCCACGGTGTCCTGGGCGAAGGCCAGAGCGAGCCGGGGGCGCAGCAAGGGGCCCGTTGCCTGCGTCAGCCTGCTCTTGGCCCGTGCCAGCGGCTTCAACGGGACGACCAGGGACCACACCCCGGTCCGGTCGGTGTTCGTGGCGATCTCCCCCTCGGTGCGCATCGCCGCCTATTCTCGCCTGCCGGTACGACAACCCGGTGCGACAACCCGGAGGGGTGGCCCCGGGGCTGGGGCGTACGGTGTTCTCGACAGAGCAGGGGCCTGGGGTGACACTTGACCGCCACAGGCAGGCAAACGCGTCAGGTCCGTAGAGGAAGGTGTCCGAGTGTCCGGCCGCAGAATCGGCTTCTGGTACCGCCTGGCGGCGGTCATCGCGAAACCGCCGCTGGTGGTTCTGTTCAAGCGTGACTGGCGGGGAATGGAGCACATTCCGGCCGAAGGCGGATTCATCACTGCGGTCAACCACAACTCGTATCTGGACCCGCTCTCCTACGGTCATTTCCAGTACAACACCGGCCGGGTGCCGAGGCTCCTCGCCAAGGCGGGGCTCTTCAAGACCCCCTTTGTCGGAATGATGCTGCGTGGCACCGGACAGATCCCCGTGTACCGCGAGACGACCAATGCGCTGGACGCCTTCCGGGCCGCTGTCGACGCCATCGAGCGCGGCGAATGCGTCGCCTTCTATCCGGAGGGGACCCTGACCCGCGACCCCGACATGTGGCCGATGGCCGGCAAGACCGGAGCCGCCCGCGTCGCGTTGATGACGAAGGCCCCGGTCATCCCCGTTGCCCAGTGGGGCGCGAACATGGTGATGCCGCCGTACGCCAAGGAGAAGAAGCTCCAACTCTTCCCACGCAAGACCCTCCAGGTGCAGGCCGGTCCGCCCGTCGACCTCTCCCGGTTCTACGACAAGGAGCCGACGCCCGACGTCCTGCGCGAGGCGACCGAGGCCATCATGGCCGCGGTGACCGCACAGCTGGAGGACATCCGCGGCGAGAAGGCGCCCGCCGAGCTCTACGACCACCGCAAGGCGCGTGCCGAACAGCGGCGCAAGGCCGAAGGAGAGGGACCCAAGTGACGCACCCCGTAAAGGCAGCCGTCTTCGGAACCGGCTCATGGGGTACGGCCTTCGGCATGATCCTCGCCGACGCCGGCTGCGAGGTCACCCTCTGGGGCCGCCGCGCCGAGGTCGCCGAGGCCATCAACACGACCCGTACCAACCCCGAATATCTGCCGGGAATTGAACTCCCCGAGTCCATCCGGGCCACCACCGACGCCGTCCGGGCGCTGCGCGGTGCCGACTTCGCCGTACTCGTCGTGCCCTCGCAGACGCTGCGCGCCAACCTCGCCGACTGGGCCCCGCACCTCGACCCCGACACGGTCCTCGTCTCGTTGATGAAGGGCGTCGAACTCGGCACCGCGAAGCGGATGAGCGAGGTCATCGAGGACGTCACCAAGGCCTCCGCGGACCGCGTCGCCGTCGTCACCGGACCCAACCTGGCCAAGGAGATCGCCGAACGCCGCCCCGCCGCGGCCGTCGTCGCCTGCCAGGACGAGTCGGTGGCCCAGCGCCTCCAGGCCGCCTGCCACACCCCGTACTTCCGCCCGTACACCAACACCGATGTGGTCGGCTGCGAGCTCGGTGGCGCGGTGAAGAACGTCATCGGTCTCGCTGTCGGTATCGCCGACGGGATGGGGCTCGGCGACAACGCCAAGGGCTCGCTCATCACCCGCGGCCTCGCCGAGACCACCCGGCTCGGTCTCGCCATGGGCGCCGACCCGCTGACGTTCTCCGGACTCGCGGGCCTCGGTGACCTCGTGGCGACCTGCTCCTCGCCGTTGTCGCGCAACCACACCTTCGGCACCAACCTCGGCCGCGGCATGACGCTGGAAGAGACCATCGCCGTCACCAAGCAGACCGCCGAGGGCGTCAAGTCCTGTGAATCGGTGCTCGATCTGGCACGCCGGCACGGCGTCGACATGCCCATCACGGAGACGGTCGTCTCCATCGTCCACGAGGGCAAGCCGCCGATGGTCGCTCTGGGCGAGCTGATGTCGCGCAGCGCGAAGGCCGAGCGGCACTGATGCCCGACCGGCCCCGGTGACGCTGACGCGACCTGTACCAGCAGGTACGCTCATCGTGATATGAGCAGCGAGAACCTCCCCCAGAGCCCGGAGCAGCAGCTCCGCAAGCCGCGTGTGGCCGTCGTGTTCGGCGGCCGCAGCTCCGAACACGGCATCTCGATCGTCACGGCCGGCGCCGTCCTGAATGCCATCGACCGGACGAAGTACGACGTCCTGCCGATCGGCATCACGACGGACGGCCGCTGGGCGCTCACCGCCGACGAGCCCGAACGCATGGCCATCACGGACCGGAAGATGCCGGACGTGGCCCAACTGGCCGAGTCCTCCGAGGGCAGCGTGGTGCTGTCCGTCGACCCCGGCAGCCGTGAAGTGGTGTACAGCGAGCCCGGCTCGGTCCCCAAGGCGCTCGGCGAGGTCGACGTCGTCTTCCCCGTGCTGCACGGCCCGTACGGCGAGGACGGCACTCTTCAGGGACTTCTGGAGCTGTCCGGTGTGCCGTACGTGGGTGCCGGTGTGCTCGCCTCGGCGGTCGGCCAGGACAAGGAATACATGAAGCGGGTGTTCACGTCGTTCGGGCTGCCCGTCGGCCCGTACGTCGTCGTCCGCCCCCGCGAATGGGACAACGACCGCCTCGCCGCCCGCAAGCGCATCGTGGACTTCGCCGGGGAACACGGCTGGCCCGTCTTCGTCAAGCCCGCGCGGGCCGGCTCGTCCATCGGCATCACCAAGGTCGACGACCTCTCCGGACTCGACGAGGCGATCGAGGAAGCCCGCCGCCACGACCCCAAGTTCCTCGTCGAGTCCCTGCTGCGCGGCCGCGAGATCGAGTGCGGGGTGCTGGAGTTCGAGGACGGACCGCGTGCCAGCGTGCCCGCCGAGATCCCGCCGGTCACCTCGCACGACTTCTACGACTTCGAGGCCAAGTACATCGACTCGGCGTCCGGGATCGTGCCCGCCCCGCTCACCGAGGAGGAGACCGCCGAGGTCCAGCGGCTCGCGATCGACGCGTTCGAGGCCGCGTCCTGCGAGGGCCTGGTGCGCGCCGACTTCTTCCTCACCGAGGACGGCACGTTCGTCATCAACGAGATCAACACGCTGCCGGGCTTCACCCCGATCTCCATGTACCCGCGGATGTGGCAGGAGAGCGGTGTGAGCTACCAGGAGCTGGTCGACCGGCTGATCCAGGCGGCGTTGACCCGGCCCACCGGCCTGCGCTGACCCGGCGCTACACGCTGCTGGGGATCGTCTTCCTGACAGCCGGGGCGAACGTCGCGAGCGGGCTGGCGTCATGGGCGTACGCCGTGGAGAGCGTCACCTCGACATATGCCTTGCGATAGGTCGTGGTGAAACGCGGACCGGCGTCCTCCGGCTGCTCCAGCAGCCAGTTGACGCCGTCCGCCTCGGTCCCCTTGGCCATGGGATCGTCCATCTTCGCGGGCCGGTCGACACCGCAGCGCAGTACGATCGCCCCGTCCCCCCATGAGGCGGTCAGCACGGACTTCGGCCCGGAGTCGTCACGGTTCTGTCCGGCAACGGTCTCCGGCAGCTCCTTGTGCAGGGCACCGCAGTAGGCTGCGACTTCCGGCATCGGGGTGGGGACCGTGATCGACGCCGCGGCGTCCG
Organism: Streptomyces sp. NPDC048411; assembly: GCF_040704695.1. Lineage (NCBI taxonomy): Bacteria > Bacillati > Actinomycetota > Actinomycetes > Kitasatosporales > Streptomycetaceae > Streptomyces > Streptomyces sp. NPDC048411. Next base: position 37,523 of record NZ_JBEZKL010000036.1, on the reverse strand, counting down.
TTGTGGAGCAGCCCGCCGCGGCCAGCATCAGAACGGCAGCGGACGGACCGAGGAACACGGGGCGGCGGAGCCGGCGGCGGAAGGACGTCACCGGCCCAGCGTAGACGGGGGCTACAGGTGGACGACCGGGCAGGTCAGGGTTCTGGTGATGCCTTCCACCTGCTGGACCTTGGCGACCACCATGCGGCCGAGTTCATCGACTGTGCCGGCCTGCGAGCGCACGATCACGTCGTAGGGGCCGGTGACGTCCTCTGCCTGGATCACTCCCGGGATTTTCGCGATGGTCTCGGCGACGGTCGACGCCTTGCCCACCTCGGTCTGAATAAGGATGTACGCCTGTACCACGGAACCTCCAGGGCGGCCACGAGGATCATGTGGGGGAAAGAGACGCCACGGTATCGCGTTGCCGAGGGCGGCGGGGAGACCTGTGGAACGGATGACGTCCACAGCGTGGCGCACGGATGCCATGAGTTGACGTATGCCTTGACAGTACCGACAGCACTGAAGGTCCGCGACCGCAAGCGCAGCGGTGCGGACGGGGGACAGGCATGCCGGTGACAACGGGGGCAGACTGCTCCCGGCGGCGGCCGGGCCACCGCCCGGACCACCGGCCGCCGACCCAGACCGGACGTCCGTCCGGCGCGACAGATGAGAGGTGAGACTCGGTGAAGGGAACCGTGGGCGAGTTGGGGGAGTTCGGGCTCATCAAGGAGCTCACGTCCCGGCTCACCAGCACTCCGGCGGTACGGCTCGGACCTGGCGACGACGCCGCGGTCGTGGCCGCTCCGGACCGCAGGGTCGTGGCCAGTACGGACATCCTGGTGGAGGGGCGGCACTTCCGCCGCGACTGGTCGACGGCGTACGACGTCGGACGCAAGGCCGCCGCACAGAACCTCGCCGACATCGCCGCTATGGGCGCCGTCCCCACCGCGCTGCTCCTCGGCCTGGTCGTCCCGGCCGAACTCCCGGTCACCTGGGCGGGCGAGTTGATGGACGGCATCCGTGACGAGTGTCAGGTCGCGGGGGCGGCCGTGGTCGGCGGTGACGTCGTCGGCGGGGAGACCATCACCGTCGCGATCACCGCACTCGGCGATCTGCGCAACCACGAACCCGTCACCCGGGCCGGCGCCCGACCCGGCGATGTCGTCGCCGTCACCGGCTGGCTCGGCTGGTCCGCCGCCGGGTACGCGGTCCTCTCCCGCGGCTTCCGCTCGCCGCGCGCCTTCGTTGAGGCCCACCGGCGCCCCGAACCGCCGTACCACGCGGGCCCCGCGGCCGCCGGACTCGGAGCCACCGCCATGACGGACGTCAGTGACGGACTCGTCGCCGACCTCGGCCACATCGCCGAGGCCAGCAAGGTCCGGATCGATCTGCGGTCCGGGCTGATCGACATCCCCTCGCAGATGTCCGACATCGGTCAGGCGGTCGGCGTGGACCCGCTCCAGTGGGTGCTCACCGGGGGAGAGGACCACGCGATCGTCGCGACCTTCCCCCAGGACGTGAAGCTGCCCGCTCGCTGGAAGGTGATCGGCGAGGTCCTCAACCCGTCGGCGCTGCCCCAGGTGACGGTCGACGGGGCCCCTTGGACCAGCAAGGGCGGCTGGGACCACTTCGGCGGCATCGAGGACGCCCAGTAGATTGAGGCGTATGCCCGTACCTTCTGCCGCACCGCAGGTACCGCTCGTTCCACCCCGTGTGCTCACCGTCGCCGGATCCGACTCCGGTGGCGGTGCGGGCATCCAGGCCGACCTCAAGACGATGCTGGCGCTCGGCGTGCACGGCATGAGCGTGATCACCGCGGTGACCGCTCAGAACTCGCTGGGCGTCCAGGGCGCATGGGAGCTGCCCGTGGAGGCGGTACGGGCCCAGTACCGCAGCGTCGTCGACGACATCGGCGTCCAGGCGGTGAAGACCGGCATGCTCGCGTCGGCCGCCCTCGTCGAGACCGTCGCCGCACTCCTCGCGGCAACGGACGCGCCAGTGGTCGTCGACCCGGTGGGGGTCTCCAAGCACGGTGATCCACTGCTCGCTGCCGAAGCCCTCGATTCCGTACGGGCGAAGCTCCTGCCGGTCGCCACGGTGGCAACCCCCAACCTCGACGAGGTGGCGCAGCTCACCGGCGTGACGGTCACGGACGAGACCGGAATGCGGCAGGCCGCGGCGGAGATCCTGGGACACGGGCCGCGCTGGGTCGTCATCAAGGGCGGTCACCTGCCCGGCGAACCGGTCGACCTCCTCACGGACGGCACCGAGGAGCACTGGCTGCGCGCCCCCCGCCACCACAACCGGCACACGCACGGTACGGGCTGCACCCTCGCCTCCGCGATCGCTTGCGGGCTGGCTCAGGGCAACGACGTACCGGCGGCCGTGCGGGCCGCGAAGGCGTACGTCACCGGGGCGATCGCGGCGGGCTTCCCGCTGGGCACCGGGATCGGCCCGGTGCGGCACGGCTGGCAGCTGTAACGGCCTTCCCCGCGACAGGGAGTGGGGGAGCACAGCAAAAAGCCGGTCCACCGAGGTGGACCGGCTTTTTGGGCAACCGGAAGGCTGCGCTACGACGGGAACGTCAGCGCGCGACCTTGCCGGCCTTGATGCACGAGGTGCAGACGTTGAGCCGCTTCGGCGTCCGACCGACCACGGCACGCACGCGCTGGATGTTGGGGTTCCAGCGACGGGACGTACGGCGGTGCGAGTGCGAAATGTTGTTGCCGAAGCCCGGCCCCTTGCCGCAGACGTCGCAGTTGGCAGCCACGGGTCACTCCAAAGACTTCAGGTGCACTTACAGTGAATTCCGGCGCGCCGGAATCATTTGACTGAAGTGGCGGTACCGGAGGAAAGGCCCGACTCTCATCGGGCAACCGAAGCAGCATACAACGGCTGCGTCGGTAGAACGAAACTACCATGGGTTTCGCCGCCGTCTGCCTCGCCCCTGTCCCTGCCGGACGCAGCGGGCGCGACTAGTCTGCGGTTCAGTCCGCCCGCACGGCCGCTCTCCAGGAGGAACACCAGGTGCCGCAGACCGCCGACGACATGGACGCCGTCGCGGTGCGTACCTGGTGCTCACTGGCGTTGGAGGCGTTGGGTCGGGAGCGTGAGGCGATCGACGCGATCAACGTCTACCCCGTCGCGGACGGGGACACCGGCACCAACCTCTATCTGACGGTGGAATCGGCGGCGGCCGCCGTCGAGGCGGTCTTCGCCGCCCACGAGACCGGTACGTCCGTGCCCGCCCTCGCCGATGTCGTACGGGCCATGGCACACGGGGCGCTGATCGGCGCCCGCGGCAACTCCGGCACGATCCTTGCGCAGCTGTTGCGCGGCATGGCGGGGGTGCTGGCCGACGGGCACGACGCGGACCATCTGCGCCGCGCCCTGACCCGGGCCGCCGAGGCCGCCCGGCAGGCCGTAGCGCACCCTGTCGAGGGCACGGTGCTGACCGTGGCCACGGCGGCCGCCGAGGCCGCGGGGCGCACGGCGGGCGACCCGAGACCGGAAACGGTCGCGCAGGCGGCGTACGAAGGGGCGCGTACGGCACTGGACGCGACCCCCGGGCAGCTCGCCGTCCTCGGGCGGGCGGGAGTCGTCGACGCCGGAGGCCGTGGCCTGGTGACCGTCCTGGGGGCGCTTGTCGAAGCGGTCTCCGGTGAGGCGCCCGCACGCGGGACCTGGGTGACGCCCGACATCGCCCCCGTGACCGCTGCCGCCGCTGAAGACTGCGCGGCAGGCGGGCCGGCGGAAGGACCCGCCTTCGAGGTGATCTATCTCCTGGAGGCCCGGGACGACGCCGTCGACCGGCTGCGGGCCCGGCTCGACGGGCTCGGCGACTCGCTCGTCGTGGTCGGCGGCGACGGGCTGTGGAACGTCCATGTCCATGTCGACGACGCCGGTGCGGCGGTGGAGGCCGGGGTCGAGGCGGGCAGGCCGTACCGGATCCGGATCACCCACTTCGGCGCCGACCGGGTCCACCCCCACCACAGCGAGCCCGCGCAGCGCGGTGTCGTCGTGGTGGTCCCGGGCGACGGGCTCTCCGGGCTGTGCACGGAGGCCGGCGCGACCACGGTGCTCGCCCGCCCCGGAGAGCCGCCCGCCAGCGGTGAACTGGTCGATGCGATCCGTCGCGCCCACGCCCGCGAGGTGGTCCTGCTGCCCAACGACGCGGAGCTGCGCCACACCGCCGCGGCGGCCGCGGAGCAGGCTCGTACGGAAGGCATCCGGGTCGCCCTGATCCCGACCCGCGCCGCCGTCCAGGGCATCGCGGCGCTCGCCGTCCACGAACCGGACCGCAGCTTCGACGAGGACGTGGTGGCGATGACCGCCGCGGCCGGCGCCACCCGGTATGCCGAACTGGCCGTCGCCGAGCGGCAGTCGTGGACCATGGCGGGCATCTGCCAGGCCGGCGACATCCTGGGGCTGATCGACGGCGATGTGGCGGTCATCGGGGAGGACGTGCTCGGCACGGCCCGGGCCGTCCTCGACCGGATGCTGTCGGCGGGCGGTGAACTCGTGACGCTGGTCCTGGGCGAGGCCGTGCCGGACAGCCTGGCGGAGGCGCTGCAGGAGCATGTGCGCGAGGGGTACCTGGCGGTGGACACGGTGGTGTACCGGGGCGGCCGCCAGTGCGCTCCGCTGCTGATCGGCGTGGAATAGGCCAACCCGCCCCCGGGGCGGCGTTGGCGAGCGAGTGACCGGGACCGGTCCCAGGGGCGCGCAGACGTTTCCGACCAGGGGATTCCGGTGGTGCGGGCGACTTCTGTCAGTGGCTTGGTGTGCAATGGATCGCGTGTCCGCGTTCGATGAACCCCTGAAGAAGCTGCTCGGCGGTGCCACCGCGAAGGTGATGGCCGAGCACCTCGACCTGCACACGGTCGGTGATCTGCTGCACCACTACCCGCGGCGGTACGAGGAGCGAGGCCAGCTCACCGCGCTGGCCGACCTCCCGCTGGACGAGCACGTGACCGTCGTCGCCCAGGTCGCCGACGCGCGGATCATGGTGTTCAACAACGGCAGGGGAAAGCGCCTGGAGGTGACCCTCACCGACGGCAGCGGCCGGCTGCAGCTGGTCTTCTTCGGCCACGGCGTGCACAAGCCGCACAAGGAGCTGCTGCCGGGCCGCCGGGCGATGTTCGCGGGCAAGGTGTCCGTCTTCAACCGGAAGATGCAGCTCGCGCACCCCACGTACCAGTTGCTCGACACCGCGGACGCCGACGAGGCCACGGAGGCGGTGGACGCCTTCGCCGGACGGCTGCTGCCCATCTACCCCGCCTGCAAGCAGCTCGACTCCTGGCGGATCGCCAAGGCCGTCGACACCGTGCTGCCCAGCGCCCGGGACGCCGTCGACCCGCTGCCGCTCCCGCTGCGCGAGGGGCGCGGCTTCACCCCGCTGCCCGAGGCGCTGCTGAAGATCCACCGCCCACAGACCAAGGCGGACATCGCCGACGCCAGGGACCGGCTGAAGTGGGACGAGGCGTTCGTCATGCAGGTCGCGCTCGCCCGCCGACGGTACGCGGACACCCAGCTCCCGGCGGTGGCACGCAGACGCGGGCACGGCGGACTGCTCGACGCCTTCGACGCCAAACTGCCGTTCACCCTCACCGAGGGCCAGGAGAAAGTCTCCAAGGAGATCTTCGACGACCTGGCGACCGAGCACCCGATGCACCGGCTGCTGCAGGGCGAAGTCGGGTCCGGGAAGACCATGGTCGCGCTGCGCGCCATGCTTGCCGTCGTCGACGCGGGCGGACAGGCCGCGATGCTCGCCCCCACCGAGGTGCTCGCCCAGCAGCACCACCGCTCCATCACCGAAATGATGGGCGAGCTCGCCGAAGGCGGGATGCTGGGCGGCTCCGACCTCGGTACGAAGGTGGTGCTGCTGACCGGGTCCATGGGGATGGCGGCCCGCCGTCAGGCGCTGCTGGACCTGGTCACCGGCGAGGCCGGGATCGTGATCGGCACGCATGCGCTGATCGAGGACAAGGTGCAGTTCCACGACCTGGGGCTGGTCGTCGTCGACGAGCAGCACCGATTCGGAGTGGAACAGCGCGACGCGCTGCGGTCCAAGGGGAAGCAGCCGCCGCACCTGCTGGTGATGACCGCCACCCCCATTCCCCGTACGGTCGCGATGACGGTCTTCGGCGACCTGGAGACGTCCGTCCTGGACCAGCTGCCGGCGGGCCGCTCGCCGATCGCCAGCCATGTCGTCCCCGCCAAGGACAAGCCGCACTTCCTCAGCCGCGCCTGGGAGCGGGTCCGCGAGGAGGTCGGCAACGGGCATCAGGCATACGTCGTCTGCCCCCGGATCGGTGACGACGCCGACGACGAGGCCGAGAAGAAGAACAGGAAGAGGGCCGCGGAGAAGGCCGCCGAGGAGGACGGGGAGAAGCGCCCGCCGCTCGCGGTCCTGGAGATCGCCGAACAGCTCACCAAGGGCGCCCTCGCGGGTCTGCGCATCGAGGTGCTGCACGGCAGGATGAACCCCGACGACAAGGACGACGTGATGCGGCGGTTCGCCGCGGGCCAGGTCGATGTCCTCGTCGCGACGACCGTCATCGAGGTCGGGGTCAACGTCCCCAACGCCACCGCGATGGTGATCATGGACGCCGACCGGTTCGGCGTCTCCCAGCTCCACCAGCTCCGCGGCCGGGTCGGCCGAGGCTCCGCCGCCGGCCTCTGTCTGCTTGTCAGCGAGGCGCACGAGGCGAGCCCCGCGCGCGCCCGGCTCTCCGCCGTCGCCGCCACCCTCGACGGCTTCGAACTGTCCCGGATCGATCTCGAACAGCGCCGCGAGGGCGATGTCCTCGGCCAGGCCCAGTCCGGGGTCCGCACGTCCCTGAGGGTGCTCTCCGTCATCGACGACGAGGAGGTCATCGCCGCAGCCCGCGAGGAGGCCGTGACGATCGTCGCGGCGGACCCGGACCTGGCCCGCCTGCCGGAGCTGCGCACCGCGCTGGCCGCCCTGCTCGACAAGGAGCGCGAGGAGTACCTCGACAAGGGCTGAGTTCGGGGGACGCACGGGGCCCCCGGGCCTGACGGCCTCCCCCGCGGGAGGCCGTCAGCGGGCCCGAAGCCATATCGTGGGATGCACGGCGCCCGCCCCACCCGGCGGGCCACCCCCGACCCGAGGATCAGACACCCATGACCCGCGTGATCGCCGGCTCGGCCGGCGGACGCCGCCTGGCCGTCCCGCCCGGCACCGGCACCCGCCCCACCTCCGACCGCGCACGCGAGGGCCTGTTCTCCACCTGGGAAGCGCTCCTGGGCACCCTGGAGGGCATCCGAATCGCTGATCTGTACGCGGGCTCCGGCGCCGTCGGTCTCGAAGCGCTCTCCCGCGGCGCGGCCCACGCCCTGCTCGTCGAGGCCGACACCAAGGCCGCCCGCACGGTCCGGGACAACGTCCGTGCGCTCGGTCTGCCCGGCGCCGAAGTCCGTACCGGCAAAGCCGAACAGATCGTGACAGGACCGACGCCCGCGGACCCGTACGACGTGGTCTTCCTGGATCCGCCGTACGCCATCACCGATGGCGATCTTGGCGAGATACTGCTCACACTCCGTGCTCAGGGCTGGCTCACGGACGATGCCCTCGTCACCGTGGAACGGAGCACCAGAGGCGGAGAATTCAACTGGCCCAAGGGATTCGAGCCACTGCGGGCCCGTCGCTACGGCGAGGGAACGCTTTGGTACGGTCGCGCCGCCTCTACGTGCGAAGACGCACGATGACCGCACCGGAGAGCGAGGGACTCAAGTTGCGCCGCGCCGTCTGTCCGGGGTCGTTCGACCCCATCACCAATGGACACCTCGACATCATTGGCCGCGCCTCGAAGCTGTACGACGTCGTACACGTCGCGGTGATGATCAACCAGTCCAAGAAGGGCCTGTTCACGATCGACGAGCGGATCGAGCTGATCCGTCAGGTCACCGCGGACTTCGGCAACGTCGAGGTCGAGTCCTTCCACGGCCTCCTGGTCGACTTCTGCAAGCAGCGCGACATCCCGGCGATCGTGAAGGGCCTGCGGGCCGTCAGCGACTTCGACTACGAGCTGCAGATGGCCCAGATGAACAACGGCCTCTCCGGGGTCGAGACGCTCTTCGTGCCGACCAATCCCACGTACAGCTTCCTGTCGTCCTCCCTGGTCAAGGAGGTCGCGGCCTGGGGCGGCGACGTCTCGCACCTGCTGCCGCCGCCGGTCCACGAGGCACTCGTCGAACGTCTCGCCCAACAGTGATGCACTGACAGTCCGTCACCCGGTGTCGGACGGGCGCCGACTGGCCGTACAGTCGTGCCATCCGTCTCCAATCAGCAGTAGAGAGTGGCGAGCACACGGTGGACGTGCAGAAGAAGCTCGACGAGATCGTCGAAGCGGTCGGGAACGCCCGGTCCATGCCCATGTCGGCGTCGTGCGTGGTCAACCGCGCCGATCTGCTCGCCATGCTCGAAGAGGTACGTGAAGCCCTCCCCGGCTCACTCGCCCACGCCCAGGAGCTCATCGGCGGCCGGGAGCAGATGGTCGAGCAGGCCCGGCAGGAGGCCGAGCGGATCATCGAGACCGCCCACGCCCAGCGCGGCTCACTGATCTCCGACACCGAGATCGCCCGGCAGTCCCAGGCCGAGGCCGACCGCATCCTCGGCGAGGCCCGCCGGGAGGCCGACGAGGTGCGTGCCGAGGCCGACGAGTACGTCGACAGCAAGCTCGCCAACTTCGAGGTCGTCCTCACCAAGACCATCGGCTCCGTCGACCGGGGCCGCGAGAAGCTCCTCGGCCGTGGCCAGGGCTTCGACGAGCAGGGTTACGAGGACCCCGACTTCGCCGAGGCCCCCGAGCGCAGCGCCGACCCGGAGACGCTCCGGCGCCGCGCCGACGAGTACGTGGACACCAAGCTCGGCGCGTTCGAGGCCGTGCTCGCCAAGACCCTGGAAGCGGTCGGCCGTGGCCGGCAGAAGCTGCACGGCCGGGTCGCCACCGACGAGCTCGGCGCGCACATGGCTGCCCAGGACGCCGCGGGCAGCCAGGGCCACACCAGCGACGAGGACCACTGGGCCGGTCTCGCCGAGCTCGCCACCCCGGAGCCGCAGCCGGTGCCCCAGCAGGTCCAGCCGCACTTCCCGGCACAGGCGCAGCCGAGCTACGCGGAGACGTACGGGTACCAGGAGCAGCCGCAGCAGGACATGTACGGGTACCAGCAGCAGCCGGACCCGTACGCCGTCTATCAGCAGCAGGGCTACGGCGAGGGCCAGGCGCAGCTGCAGCCGCAGGGGTATGAGGGCTGGCAGCAGCCGATGCCGGCGCACCAGCCCCTTCCGCCGCAGGGCGAGAGCGCCCTCGACGAGACCAGCCTCTTCGACACCAGCATGATCGACATCAATCAGCTCCGCCGGTACGAGCAGGAGCGCTGACCGGGGCGGCCAGGACGCAGACCGAACGCGACCGGTTCCGGGGCTGGTTCGGGACCGGAATCGGACCCGGTTGGGAGCAGGGTAACGCGTCCAGTATCCTGGTTCTTCGGTCGCGCGTAGGTCTGCGATCCCGGCTGCCCGCTTCGACTTCCGATCCGGTCGGCCCCTCCCCACGGTGCGCTTTGCGCCATGCATACGATTTCGAAAGCAGGAAAAGCCCTGAACGGCCACCTCGACCACCGAAACCCTCTCGTGTTCGATACGCACGAGCTGGGTCGGCGTCCCGGTGCCCTCCTGCGGCTGACCCGCTCGGTGGACGCGCCGCAGGACCTCGGTATCGACGGGGTCATCGGTGTGCCGGAAGGCTCCCCCGTGGAGCTGGAGCTCCGCCTCGAATCGGTCATGGAAGGGGTGCTTGTCACAGGCACCGCCCGTGCGTCGGCCGAGGGGGAGTGCGTAAGGTGTCTGGAGCCGCTGCGCCAAGAGGTTGTGGCGGATTTCCAGGAGATGTTCTCGTACCCTGACGCCGATGACCGGGGCCGCGCCAAAGCGGAACCGGCCGACGACGCCGAGGACGACGAGGACAGGCTCTTCATCGAGGACGGCCTGTTCGACCTCGAGCCAGTGCTGCGTGATGCGGTGGTGCTCGCACTGCCGATGCAGCCGGTGTGCCGGGAGACCTGTGCCGGTCTGTGTTCCGAATGCGGGATCAGGCTGGACGAGAACCCTGGTCACCACCACGATGCCGTCGACATCCGTTGGGCGGCATTGCAAGGACTCGCCGAGACCGTTTCGGACGGCGAGAAGGACAACATGGGCGGCGCCGAAGCGGGCGTCGACGAGAAGCAGGAGAAGTAGCCGTGGCTGTTCCGAAGCGGAAGATGTCGCGCAGCAACACGCGCCACCGCCGGTCGCAGTGGAAGGCTGCGGTCCCCACCCTGGTTTCGTGCGAGCGTTGCCAGGAGCCGAAGCTGCAGCACATCGCGTGCCCCAGCTGCGGCACGTACAACAAGCGCCAGGTCCTCGAAGTCTGAGCGGCTGGTGAGAGGCCCGATGTCTGAGTTGTCCCACGCCAAGAAGCAGGCAGACAACGTCAACACAGCCTCGTCCCACACGCTTCTGGAAGGGCGGCTCGGGTATCACCTTGAGTCCGCCCTTCTGGTGCGTGCGCTGACCCACCGTTCCTACGCATACGAGAACGGCGGCCTGCCCACCAACGAGCGGCTCGAATTCCTCGGGGATTCGGTACTCGGCCTGGTGGTCACGGACACGCTGTACCGCACCCACCCCGACCTGCCCGAAGGCCAGCTGGCCAAGTTGCGGGCCGCGGTGGTCAACTCGCGTGCACTTGCGGAGGTCGGCCGTGGCCTCGACCTCGGCTCCTTCATCCGGCTCGGCCGGGGCGAAGAGGGTACGGGCGGCAGGGACAAGGCATCCATCCTCGCCGACACGCTTGAAGCGGTGATCGGCGCGGTCTATCTCGATCAGGGCCTCAGTGCGGCCTCGGAGCTGGTTCACCGGCTCTTCGACCCGCTGATCGACAGGTCCTCCAATCTCGGCGCCGGTTTGGACTGGAAGACCAGCCTCCAGGAGCTCACCGCGAGCGAGGGCCTCGGAGTCCCCGAGTACCTCGTCACGGAGACCGGCCCGGACCACGAGAAGACCTTTACTGCTGCTGCTCGCGTCGGTGGTGTCTCGTACGGCACCGGCACCGGCCGTAGCAAGAAGGAAGCGGAGCAGCAGGCGGCGGAGTCCGCCTGGCGCGAGATCAGCGCCGCTGCGGAGCAGCGGGAGGCCGCGGCGAAGGCCGCAGCCGACGGAGGGGCCGCCGACACCCCTGCCGGCCCGCTGCCGTCCACGGACGTCACTCCGGCCTGACCCGGGAACCCCCTCGGTGCCTTGTGCACCGGGGGGTTCTTCCTGTCCGGACCCAGGGCGTGACCGCACAGTCACGCCCTGGGTCCGTCCGGCGGATCAGGGCCGTACACCCCTTAAACTGTTCAGTCTCTTGAGGAGCCACTCCGTGCCCGAGCTGCCTGAGGTCGAAGTCGTACGGCGCGGTCTCGATCGCTGGGTCACCGGCCGCACGGTGGGTGAGGTCGAGGTCCTGCACCCGCGCGCGGTCCGTCGCCATATCGCGGGTTCCACGGACTTCGCGGCGCGGCTCAGCGGCAGCCGCTTCGGTACGGCCATGCGCCGCGGCAAGTACCTGTGGGTTCCGCTGGACGACGACTCCTGCTCGCTCCTCGGCCACCTCGGCATGAGCGGTCAGCTGCTCGTACAGCCGCAGGACACCCCCGACGAGAAGCATCTGCGGATCCGGATCCGCTTCGACGACACCCTCGGCACCGAGCTGCGGTTCGTCGACCAGCGGACCTTCGGCGGGCTCTCCGTCCACGAGAACACCCCGGACGGGCTGCCCGACACCATCGCGCACATTGCCCGCGACCCGCTGGACCCCGCCTTCGACGACGCGGCGTTTCACACCGCTCTGCGTCTGCGCCGTACGACGGTCAAGCGTGCCCTGCTCGACCAGTCGCTGATCAGCGGCGTCGGCAACATCTACGCGGACGAGGCGCTCTGGCGCACCAGGCTGCACTACGACCGGCCCACCGCGACCCTGACCCGGCCCAGGTCGGCCGAGCTGCTCGGCCATGTCCGCGACGTGATGAACGCTGCGCTCGCGCAGGGCGGCACCAGCTTCGACAGCCTCTACGTCAATGTGAACGGCGAGTCGGGCTACTTCGACCGGTCGCTCGACGCGTACGGGCGCGAGGACGAGCCCTGCCACCGCTGCGGTACGGCGATACGCCGCCGCCCGTGGATGAACCGCTCCAGCTACTACTGCCCGCGCTGCCAGCGGCCGCCGCGGGCCAACACGCCTAGCTAGTGCCCCTCCCGGCAGGCTTTGCCCGCGCCGTGTCGTAACGGCTGCGGGCGTCGAGGACCTCGGGCATCCGGCCCTCGACGAGCTGGATCAGCCCGAGCAGCCGGCCGGCGACCTCGCGTCCCAGCGGGGTCAGCTCGTAGTCGACGCGCGGCGGATTGACGGGCTGCGCCTCCCGGAGGACGAGGCCGTCCCGCTCCAGTGCGTGAAGCGTCTGGGAGAGCATCTTCTCGCTCACCCCGTCGACCCTGCGGCGCAGCTCGTTGAAGCGGACGCCCGTCTCGTACAGCGCGGTCAGCGTCAGACTGCCCCAGCGCCCGGTGACGTGCTCCAGCGTGCCGCGCGAGGGGCACTGCCGGGAGAACACGTCGAAGGGCAGGCTGTCGGCGCCGTCCCGCGGGGTGGTCTCGTCCATGAGAAGCAGCTTACGCCCGCACAGCGCTCCCTCTTGGAGTGCGCTATGCGGGCGTAAGTGATGAGGCGAAGTGCGGCCCATGCGGTCCGGGAGGAATCCCGGAGGTCCCCGGAAGGATCAGAAACCGAAGTCCTGAGTCCACCAGGGGCCGCCGGAGCCGAAGTGCACTCCCACGCCGAGGGTCTTGTAGTCACAGTTGAGAATGTTTGCGCGGTGGCCCTCGCTGTTCATCCAGGAGTCCATCACCGCCTGTGCGTCCGCCTGGCCGCGGGCGATGTTCTCGCCGCCGAGCCCCGTCACACCGGCCTTCGACGCGCGGTCCCAGGGGGTCCGGCCGTCTGGGTCGGTGTGGTCGAAGAAGCCGCGGGCCGCCATGTCGTCACTGAAGTTCTGGGCGAGCGAGGCGAGCGGGGCACTGGCCCTGACCGGGCTGCAGCCGACCTTCGCGCGCTCCTGGTTGACCAGCGCGAGCACGGCGGTTTGGGCGGAGGTGTCGCCGACCGGGGTCGTGGCGCTGCGCGCCGGAGCTGCGGCAGATGTCGTCGGCGCAGCCGAGGCCGTGGCGGACGGCGCGGAACTGGTCGTTCCTGCCGGCGCGGGCGCCTTCGTCCGCTCCGTCTGCTCGGCCGTCTTCGAAGGGGAGGCGGACGGCGTGGCCGAGGCGCTGGGGGAGCCCGGCCGCTCGGACTTCCGGGGCACCGGGGAACGCTCGGTGCTACGGCCGGCCTCGGCCGACGCGATACCGCGGTCGGTCGGAGCGGTGGTGGAGCCGCCCTGCGTCAGCAGGTCCGGCGCTCCCTGGGAGCGGATCTGGTTAGTCGCCGTGCCGCCGGTCACGTGGTACGTGCCGCCGCCGGGCAGCAGACCCGAAGCCACGGCCACGGCTCCGACGGCCATCGCAGCGGAGACGCCGATCAGTCCCGTACGCACGGGCATGCCGGACCGCTTCCTGCGGCGCGCGGCGCGGCACGCTCGGGCTTTCGCGGCCGCGGTCGTGTCAGCGGCCGAACCGGCCACGGGACCTGCGGCGGAGCGTCGATGGCGTCCCATCTGCTGTCCCCTTCTGACGGTCTGGACGCCAGAATCGGCGTCAATGCGCCTCACCCGATCGAGTGAGGCTCTGGTTTCGACGGGACTGTACGCCATGGCTCAACGAGGCGAAGTGCCCCTTGGGTAATTGGGCGGTTAGCGTTCGGCCATGAATGAAGATGTACGACTCACCGCCTGGGTGCGCGGCCGAGTACAGCAAGTAGGGTTCCGCTGGTTCACCAGGGCAAATGCTTTGGAGATCGGTGGCCTCACCGGATTCGCCCTCAATCTCGACGACGGTCGGGTGCAGGTTGTCGCCGAGGGGCAACGTGAGAATTGCCACCGCCTGCTGGAGTGGCTGCGCTCCGACGACACACCCGGACGCGTGGATGGAGTCACCGAGATCTGGGGCACCCCGCGCGGCGGTTACGAGGGGTTTGCGATCCGCTGATCCGTTCCGAGTGAGGTCCGAATTCGGGGTCGTGTTCGGGCCGTGTTCGACAGGCGGCGAACGGTGACGAGAAGGGCCGCTCATCTGCGTACACATGAAATGACCTGCGGAAGGACCGGACAGTTGCCAAGATTCGGTTGCCGTGCCAGGCTGCGGCAGTAAGGATGATCTCCACGCCCCCCAGGGCCCCGCAGGAGAGTCGCGCCGCGTGATCGTCAAGCCGCGCGCCCCCGGGTGCCCGCGTCTACGGGGTGTGATCGTGTTGACCGTCAAACTTTTTGGTGAGACGCTGAAAACCCCGCGCACCTTAGCTGTTTGGCAGAGTTCTTTGGCAGCAGAACCGCAGTGATGACAGAACACTGCCGAGCACCGCGGGTGCGATTCCCTCACGACCCACACCGCATCGGTCGGTCACTCAGTGTGGAGGACCATCCATCATGGCAAAGGCGCTTCTCGGTTACGTCGGCGGTTCCGACCCGCGACTCCTCGCCGAGATGCGACGGCTCCAGCAGCGCGTCCAGGACCTGGAATCCGAGCTCGTACGGATCCAGGACGAGAACGACGCGCTCAACGCCGCCGCCCAGCACCAAGAGTCGCTGCTCGACAGCATCGACATCGACGTACCTCAGGCGGAGCCGGCGCTGACCTGACCGAGGGCCCACAGGGGCCAGTCGGGCTGCTCGCGTCAGCCGTCTGAGTTCATTACCGGATCGTCACCGGAATCGTCACCGGATCATTGAAGATCATCACTGTGATCTGTCGCCTTCTTGATCCGCCGCGTTCTTTGATCCGTCACGCAGCACTTCGCAAGATTTGCAAGGGGCGCTTCGGCGTCCCTTCTTTCTTTTGCCCGACTGCGACAGACCCGCCCCGGACATACACCCCTTCCTTACGGCCTCCCCCGCGGTAGGGAGTGGGCTCCCGGCGTCGTGCGACTGCTCCCCCAAGCTCTCGGCTTCGTTCGAGCAGGGAGGGCCCCCTTCGGCGTTGTCGTCGGTCACCGACGCTCCGCGTCGACTCCGTCCTCCGCCTTGCCGTCGAAGCCGCACGACGCCGCTCGCCGATCCACTCCCTACCGCGGGGAGGCCGTTACCGTCTGATGTGCCCTGCACCTTCATCAGCGAAACCGAGAGCGAAAGGTAGAGTCCGGCGGCGTGCATCTCAAGGCCCTGACCCTGCGTGGTTTCAAGTCGTTCGCCTCCGCCACGACCCTGCGGTTCGAACCCGGGATCACCTGCGTCGTCGGTCCCAACGGTTCCGGCAAGTCCAATGTGGTGGATGCGCTCTCCTGGGTCATGGGTGAGCAGGGAGCCAAATCCCTGCGCGGCGGCAAGATGGAGGACGTGATCTTCGCCGGCACCACCGGGCGGTCGCCGCTCGGACGTGCCGAGGTGTCGCTGACCATTGACAATTCCGACGGTGCGCTGCCTATCGAGTACGCCGAAGTGACGATCACGCGGATCATGTTCCGCAACGGCGGCAGCGAATACCAGATCAATGGCGACACCTGCCGGCTCCTCGACATCCAGGAACTTCTCTCCGACTCCGGTATTGGCCGGGAGATGCACGTCATCGTCGGACAGGGCCAGCTGGACTCCGTACTCCATGCCGATCCGATGGGGCGCCGCGCATTCATCGAAGAAGCCGCTGGTGTGCTCAAGCACCGCAAGCGGAAAGAGAAGGCGCTGCGCAAGCTGGACGCGATGGGAGCCAATCTGGCCCGTGTCCAGGACCTCACGGACGAACTGCGGCGGCAGTTGAAGCCGTTGGGCCGGCAGGCGGCCGTCGCCCGGCGGGCCGCCGTCATCCAGGCCGATCTGCGCGACGCGAGGCTGCGGCTGCTCGCCGACGACCTGGTGCGGCTGCACGACGCGCTGCGCAGCGAGATCGCCGACGAAGCGGCGCTGAAGCAGCGTCGGGAGGCGGCGGAGGCGGAGCTGAAGGCGGCCCTGACGCGGGAGGCGGAGCTGGAGGACGAGGTACGACGGCTGGCGCCGCGCCTGCAGCGGGCCCAGCAGACCTGGTACGAGCTGTCGCAGCTCGCCGAGCGGGTACGCGGCACGATCTCGTTGGCCGACGCCCGGGTGAAGAGCGCCACCGCCGCACCCGAGGAGGAGCGGCGTGGTACGGGATTCAGGGACCCGGAAAGCATGGAGCGCGAGGCCGCCCGGATCCGGGAGCAGGAGGCTGAGCTGGAGGCCGCGCTGGCGGCGGCGGAACACGCGCTGGAGGACACCGCTGCCCACCGGGCCGAGCTGGAACGGGAGTTGGCGGCCGAGGAGCGCAGGCTCAAGGACGCGTCCCGCGCCATCGCCGACCGGCGCGAAGGGCTCGCCCGGCTGACCGGGCAGGTCAACGCGGCGCGCAGCCGGGCCGGTTCGGCGCAGGCGGAGATCGACCGGCTGGCCGCCTCGCGTGACGAGGCGCAGGAGCGGGCGGTCAGGGCGCAGGAGGAATACGAGCAGCTCAAGGCCGAGGTGGAGGGGCTGGACGCGGGTGACGCGGAGCTGGGCGAGCGCCACGACGCCGCCAAGCGGGAGTTCGTCGAGGCGGAGTCGGTCCTCTCCGCCGCCCGGGAGGCCGCCACCGGCGCGGAACGGAAGCGGGCGGCGGTCGCGGCCCGGCACGACGCCCTGGCCCTGGGCCTGCGCCGCAAGGACGGCACGGGCGCGCTGCTCGCCTCGCGCGACAGGCTGTCGGGCCTGCTCGGCCCGGCCGCGGAACTGCTGACGGTGGCCCCGGGCCGCGAGGTCGCGGTCGCGGCGGCACTGGGCGCGGCGGCGGACGCGGTGGCGGTGACGGACCCGGCTACGGCAGCGAACGCCATCCGGCTGCTGCGCAAGCAGGACGCGGGGCGGGTGGCATTGCTTTTGGGGGGTGCGAGCGCGGGTGCGCCCGAGGCTGATACGGGGCAGGTGCCCGTCCAGGGCGGGGCCGCGACGCAGCAGGTACCCGGGCAGGGTTCGGCGCCCGCCGCGGCCGGGGACGTCCCGCCCCGGACCGCCGAGTCCGGTGCGGGGCACGTACCGGGGCAGGCTGCCGGGCAGGACCCGGCGGCCCACACCGGTGCGGCGCACGCGCCCGGCCACCACGTCGGCCACGTACCCGCGCCGGGTCCGGCCCCCGACGTCCCGTCCCGCGGCCCCGCCGGCCGCCCCGAGGCACCCGGCCACGTGCTCCGCGCCGCTGTCCCGGACGCCCCGGCCGCCGTCGCCGATCTTGTCAGCGGACCCGCTGAGCTGATGGCTGCCGTGCGCCGGCTCGTGCGGGGCATGGTCGTCGTGCCCACCCTGGAGGATGCCGAGGAACTTGTTGCCGCGCATCCCGAGCTGACCGCCGTGACCGGTGAAGGAGACGTCCTCGGGGCGCACTTCGCGCACGGCGGTTCCGCCGGGGCGCCCAGCCTGCTCGAAGTGCAGGCCTCCGTCGACGAGGCAGCCGCCGAACTTGCGGACCTCGCTGTCCGGTGCACCGAACTGGCCGAGGCCCAGCGCCTCGCGGGGGAGCGACGCAGTGCCTGCGCCGCGCTCGTCGAGGAGCTGGGGGAGCGGCGCAGGGCCGCCGAGCGGGAGAAGTCGGGGGTGGCCCAGCAGCTCGGCCGGCTCGGCGGGCAGGCTCGCGGGGCCGCGGGCGAGGCCGAGCGGTCGGCCGCCTCCGCCGCCCGCGCCCAGGACGCCCTGGAGCGGGCGACCGAGGAGGCCGAGGAGCTGGCCGAACGGCTGCTCGTCGCAGAGGAGATGCCGGTCGAGGAGGAGCCGGACAACTCCGTGCGCGACCGGCTCGCCGCCGACGGTGCCAATGCCCGCCAGACCGAGATGGAGGCCCGACTCCAGGTCCGTACCCACGAGGAACGGGCCAAGGCACTCGCCGGGCGTGCGGACTCACTCGACCGCGGTGCCCGCGCCGAACGCGAGGCCCGTGCCCGTGCCGAGCAGCGTCGCGCCCGGCTGCGCCACGAGGCTGCGGTGGCCTCGGCCGTTGCCTCCGGTGCCCGTCAGCTCCTTGCCCATGTCGAGGTGTCCGTCGAACGGGCCGGGCAGGAACGGGTCGCCGCCGAGGCGGCGAAGGCGGAGCGCGAGCAGGAACTGATCGTCGAGCGTGGCCACGGACGTGAGCTCAAGGGCGAGCTGGACAAGCTGACCGACTCCGTCCACCGTGGTGAGGTGCTCGGCGCCGAGAAGCGGCTGCGGATAGAGCAGCTGGAGGCGAAGGCCCTTGAGGAGCTGGGCGTGGAGCCGGCCGGGCTTGCCGCCGAGTACGGCCCCGACCAGCTGGTGCCTCCGTCGTCGGCCGCGGAGGGTGAGGAGCTGCCGGAGGACCCGGAGCACCCGCGCAACCAGCCGAAGCCGTTCGTCAGGGCGGAGCAGGAGAAGCGGCTGAAATCCGCCGAACGGGCGTATCAGCAACTCGGGAAGGTGAATCCGCTCGCCCTTGAGGAGTTCTCGGCACTGGAGGAGCGGCACAAGTTCCTCTCCGAGCAGCTCGAAGACCTGAAGAAGACCCGGGCCGATCTGATGCAGGTCATCAAGGAGGTCGACGAGCGGGTCGAGCAGGTGTTCACGGAGGCGTACCGGGACACGGCACGTGAGTTCGAGGGTGTCTTCTCACGGCTCTTCCCGGGCGGTGAGGGGCGGCTCATCCTGACCGATCCGGACAACATGCTGGCGACCGGGGTCGATGTCGAGGCGCGCCCGCCGGGCAAGAAGGTCAAGCGGCTCTCCCTGCTCTCGGGCGGCGAGAGGTCTCTGACGGCTGTGGCGTTGCTGGTTTCGATCTTCAAGGCCCGGCCGAGTCCGTTCTATGTGATGGATGAGGTCGAGGCGGCGCTCGACGACACCAATCTGCAGCGGCTGATCCGGATCATGGAGGAGCTCCAGGAGAGCTCGCAGCTCATCGTGATCACGCATCAGAAGCGGACGATGGAGGTCGCGGACGCGCTGTACGGCGTCTCGATGCAGGGTGACGGCGTCTCCAAGGTCATCGGCCAGCGGCTCCGCTGAGGCTTACTAAATCTTCAGGTCTTCAACACGCCTTTGGGTGGTCCCGCGTATCGGCTCCAGTACCCGCCATTTGACT
Organism: Streptomyces sp. NPDC048411; assembly: GCF_040704695.1. Classification (NCBI taxonomy): domain Bacteria; kingdom Bacillati; phylum Actinomycetota; class Actinomycetes; order Kitasatosporales; family Streptomycetaceae; genus Streptomyces; species Streptomyces sp. NPDC048411. The sequence goes on along the minus strand of NZ_JBEZKL010000036.1, from coordinate 18,277 downwards.
TCGAAAGTTGAAGGCATAGTCTCTCCAACGTTGTTTTTTAACTTCAAGTGGTGGCGCCTGTGGAGGTATGCGCCACTTGGAGGAGTTCCCCCCACGCCTGACGACGCGGCCAGGCACCAGGAGTTCATGTGACCAGCACATCGCAGACACCAGGATCCGGAGCCCGCGCGGCCCATCCGGAACACCTCGGCCACGTCATCTTCATTACGGCAGCCGCTGCGATGGGCGGCTTCCTCTTCGGCTACGACAGCGCTGTGATCAACGGCGCCGTCGAGGCGATCCGGGACCGCTACGACATCGGCTCCGGAACGCTGGCCCAGGTGATCGCCATCGCCTTGATCGGCTGCGCCATCGGCGCCGCCACGGCGGGCCGTATCGCCGACCGGATCGGCCGCATCCGCTGCATGCGGATCGCCTCGGTACTCTTCACCATCAGCGCCATCGGCTCCGCGCTCCCGTTCGCCCTCTGGGACCTGGCCTTCTGGCGGATCATCGGCGGCTTCGCGATCGGCATGGCCTCGGTCATCGGCCCGGCCTATATCGCCGAGGTCTCGCCCGCCGCCTACCGTGGCCGGCTCGGCTCCTTCCAGCAGGCCGCGATCGTCATCGGTATCGCCATCTCGCAGCTGGTGAACTTCGGCATCCTGCAGCTCGCCGACGGCAAGCAGCGCGGAACGATCGGCGGCCTCGAGGCCTGGCAGTGGATGCTCGGCGTCATGGTCGTACCGGCGCTCCTCTACGGCCTGCTGTCGTTCGCGATCCCCGAGTCGCCGCGCTACCTGATCTCCGTCGGAAAGAACGAGATGGCCAAGGAGATCCTCTCCGAGGTCGAGGGCAAGGAAGTCGACCTCGACGCCCGCGTGGCCGAGATCCAGGCAGCCATGCACCGCGAGCACAAGTCCACCTTCAAGGACCTGCTCGGCAGCCGCTTCGGCTTCCTGCCGATCGTCTGGGTCGGCATCGGTCTCTCGGTGTTCCAGCAACTCGTCGGCATCAACGTGGCGTTCTACTACTCGGCGACGCTGTGGCAGTCCGTCGGTATCGACCCGACCACCTCGTTCTTCTGGTCGTTCACCACATCGATCGTCAACATCATCGGTACGGTGATCGCGATGGTCCTCGTCGACCGAGTGGGCCGCAAGCCGCTCGCGCTCGCGGGCTCCACCGGCATGGCGATCGCACTGGCCTGTGAGGCCTGGGCCTTCTCCGCCGAGCTGGTCAACGGCAAACTCCCCACCACTCAGGGTGTTGTCGCCCTCATCGCGGCGCATGTCTTCGTGCTCTTCTTCGCCCTGTCATGGGGTGTGGTGGTGTGGGTCTTCCTCGGCGAGATGTTCCCGAACAAGATCCGCGCCGCCGCGCTCGGTGTCGCCGCGTCCGCTCAGTGGATCGCCAACTGGGCGATCACCGCGAGTTTCCCGAGCCTGGCCGACTGGAACCTGTCGGGCACCTACATCATCTACAGCTGCTTCGCCGTGCTCTCGATCCCCTTCGTGCTCACGTTCGTGAAGGAGACCAAGGGCAAGGCGTTGGAGGAGATGGGCTGATCCCCGCTGCCCCTCTCCTCGATCACGCGTCCCCGGCCCGCGCCCGCGGGCCGGGGACGCGTGATCGTCCCTGCGTACGTCAGCCGGTGATCGCCTCGCAGAACAGCCGCAGGCTGCGCCACCCCTCCTCGACGGGCATTCCGCCGCACAGCGGATGCAGCACCAGGCTGTCGGCGTCCAGCGCGGCCAGCTGCTCCGGGGCGACGATCCGGTAGACCCCTTCGTCCCGCAGCTCCGCCACCGTCGTGGCCGCCGAGCGCACGGCCGACCGGATGTCCTTCGACTGCCAGGAGGCGTAGGTCCGCGCCTCGTGCAGGAAGTGCTCGCCGTACCGGTCCCACGTCCGCTCCGGATCCTCCGACACATGCAGCAACGGCGTCTTCGCCGCCGGCATCATGCAGAAGCCCTCCGTCCCGTGCTCCGCGCGCCGCTCGTGGTAGTACGCCTCGAGTTCCGGCAGATGCGCGCTCGGGAAGAACGGCAGCCCCAACCGGGCCGCCCGCCGCGCCGCCGCCCGCGAGCTGCCACCGACCAGCAGCAGCGGATGCGGCTGGGTGTACGGGCGCGGGGTGACCCGGACGGTACGGCCGCGGTACGGGAACGGCTCACCGGTCCACGCCTGCAACAGGGTCTCCAGCAGCTCGTCCTGGAGCCGGCCGCGCCTGCCCCATTCGACGCCCGCCTGTTCGTACTCCTCGGGCCGGTAGCCGATACCCGCGACCGTGACCAGCCGGCCCGCGCTCAGCAGGTCGAGGACCGCGATGTCCTCGGCCAGCCGCAGCGGATCGTGCAACGGCCCGATGACCGCCGAGACCGTGACCGCGATCCGGCGGGTGCTGCCGAAGACCGACCCGGCGAAGACGAAGGGGGAGGGCAGCCAGGAATTGGCCGCGCCGTGGTGCTCCTCGGTTTGCACGGTGTCCACGCCGTGCGCGTCTGCGTACGCGGCCATCTCGAGCGCCGCGCGGTAGCGGTCCGACAGGGACGCGGGGGTGGCATCGGGATCGACGAGATTGAACCGGACCACTGTGAAGGCCATGACGCGTGTCCCCTTCGCCGGGCGGGTTTGGCGAGGCGGGACAGTAGCTGACGTGGCGTCAGAAGTGTAGGGGTGCGTCGTCCTCGTGCCCGGCGGGCCACGGAAGCAGTGCGTGCAACCCCCGGAGACAGCGATCGTGGCCGTCCGGCCCAGACCGTTGCGTCCGATCCAGGTGGCGGCGGGCGGGCCGGCCGGAGAACCACGTCGCGCCCGTGAACAGCAGTCCCACCGTCAGCCCCGCCGCCAGGCCCGCCCTACGGGCGGACGGTGCTACTTTCGAAACGCGCCCTGGTAGGTGCACACGGGACTGGTGTCCAGTGGCGCCGCCGCATCGTGCGCACGCCCCCGCAGCTGATCCACTCCGAATGCGCCGATCCACGCCGAGAACGGAACGGCGAGCGCGGACGGAAAGGGGGAGAATGAATCCAGGAAACTCGTCGCCACCATCATCAGCAGACACACCGGAAGGGGGCCGATCGCGGCATTCACGCCGATCGCTCAGGTGCGAGGGAACGCGAATCCCGGTGCCTGTGCGGTGAAACCGGCCGAATGCATCGACATCGCATTGATCATCGCGATTGCGACCACGGCAGTCGGCAAATACGGCAGGGCGCCGAGGGAGACGACCGGGGCATTGCTGACCGCCAGATCCGGGGCCGCGACCGCCGTCACCGCACCCATTACCACCAGTGGCAGAACCACGAGCACCGCACCGCCCGCCGCCGCCCCGGCCAGCGACCCGCCCCACGCGGTCCGCGGCAGGCGGCGCGTGGAGTCCGGAGCGGTCGGTGCCCAGCTTGGCGGCGGCCCAGGCCGGGAAGAGGGTGCGGACCCGGCCGGTGCGCTCGCTGTCGGGGACGGGGTCCGGGCCGCGGGTCTCCGCAAGCGGGATCGTGCCTTTACCGCCAAAAGGGCCATAACGACCTTTCGCATCTCGGAGTAGTCCTCCAGGGCAGCCACTGGCGGGCATGTGACTGATACTGGGTGGGTTATGGAATTCGTCATCCTTGCTGTAGTCATCGCCGCCCTGGTCGTGGCCGGCCTGATCAGCGGGCTCGTGGTCAGCGGCCGCAAGAAGAAGCAGCTGCCCCCGGCACCGTCGAGCACGCCGACCCTCACTCCCGCCGAACCCCATGTCGGCGAGGAAGCCGAGACACCGCGCGAGGAACCGCGCCGCACCATCGAGGAGGCCGGTCCCGCCGGCGCCGAGGCTCCCGCCGAGGAAGCCCCGGCAGTCGCCGAACCGGCGGCGCCCGCAGTCCCCGCGCTGGAGATCCCGGAGCCCACCGCGGGCCGTCTCGTGCGGCTGCGCGCCCGGCTCGCCCGCTCGCAGAGCACCCTCGGCAAGGGACTGCTCACGCTTCTGTCCCGCGACAACCTCGACGAGGACACCTGGGAGGAGATCGAGGACACCCTCCTCACCGCCGATGTCGGCGTCGCCCCCACCCAGGAGCTGGTGGAGCGGCTCCGAGAGCGCGTCCGCGTCCTCGGTACCCGTACCCCCGAGGGGCTGCGCGGCCTGCTGCGCGAGGAGCTCCTGGCACTGCTCGGCACCGACTTCGACCGTGCGGTCAAGACGGAGAGCGGTGCCGACACGCCCGGCGTCGTGATGGTTGTCGGCGTCAACGGCACCGGCAAGACCACCACCACGGGCAAGCTGGCCCGGGTCCTCGTCGCCGACGGCCGCAGCGTGGTGCTCGGCGCGGCCGACACCTTCCGTGCCGCCGCCGCCGACCAGCTCCAGACCTGGGGCGAGCGCGTCGGCGCCCGGACCGTGCGCGGACCCGAGGGCGGCGACCCGGCGTCGATCGCCTTTGACGCGGTGAAGGAGGGTATCGCCGAGGGTGCCGATGTCGTCCTCATCGACACCGCCGGCCGGCTGCACACCAAGACCGGGCTCATGGATGAGCTCGGCAAGGTCAAGCGCGTCGTCGAGAAGCACGGCCCGCTCGACGAGATCCTGCTCGTCCTCGACGCCACGACCGGGCAGAACGGCCTGGTTCAGGCACGGGTGTTCGCCGAGGTCGTCGACATCACCGGCATTGTTCTCACCAAGTTGGACGGCACCGCCAAGGGTGGCATCGTCATCGCCGTCCAGCGCGAACTGGGGGTACCGGTGAAGCTCGTGGGTCTCGGCGAGGGACCGGACGATCTGGCTCCGTTCGAGCCGGAGGCGTTCGTCGACGCACTGATCGGCGACTGACGGGCCGACTGCGGCTCCTCCGCCCCCGAACGCCGGGCGGGCTCGACAGCGAGCCCGCCCGGCGTCGTCGTTCCTGCCGCCCGTGCCGTGACCGGCAGTGTCTGCCCCATGAGGAGCGTCGTCCGGTGCGTGCGATCGCGAGGCGGCCGGAGGTCCTGGGGTGGGGTCTCCCCCCTGCTCGAACGAAGCTGAGAGCTTGGGGAACGAGCTGCCAGGGCCCCAGGCCGACGCGGCGAGCGGGCGTGCCGGGCGGCGCGACGAGGCAAAGCTAGCCGGGAGGGGCACAAAGGCGTGTGTCGAAAGTCCCGCCTGCCAGGCGGCGTCTGACACGCACGCTCGCTGCGTTGTCGGGCTCGCCCCGATACGCCCAATGTCGGGGCGGCCCTCCGCCTTGCGATCGCACGCACCAGACGCCGCCTGGCCTGCCCTACGGGCGGACGACGCTACTGTCGAAACATGCCCTGGGAACGATGGCAGATGTACGCCAGGGTGCCCAGCAGCAGCCGCGCCTGCGGCGGCGTGGCCGCCGTGTCCAGTACCGGCGGACGCAGCCAGCGGACCGGCCCGAGACCTCCTTCGTCCGACGGCGGTGCGGTGATGTGGCAGCCGTGCCCCAGCGCCCGCAGATCCAGATCCGCGTCGTCCCAGCCCATCCGGTACAGCAGCTGCGGAAGTTCGGCGGCGGCGCCCGGCGCAACGAAGAACTGCGTCCTCCCGGACGGCGTCATGGCCACCGGGCCGAGCGGCAGGCCCATCCGTTCCAGTCGCACCAGTGCCCGTCGCCCGGCCTGTTCGGCGACGTCGAGCACGTCGAACGTGCGCCCCACCGGCAGCAGCATCGAAGCGCCTGGCACTTCCGCCCATGCGCGTGCCGCCGTGTCCAGTGTGGCGCCCGCCGGCACCTCGTCGGCGAACTCCAGCGGATGAGCGCCGGGGGAGGGGCAGGCAGTGTCCCCGCAGGAGCACCTCCCGGCCGCGGCCCGCGCCCCCGGCGCGACGGCCCAGCCCCACAGTCCTGTGTACTCGGCCACCGCGGTGCACTCGGCCGCACGGCCTCGACGCCGTGAGCCGGATCGCATCTCCCGGATGCCGCCGATCGTGAAGCCCATACCCCCTCCAACGGGTCCGGCTCGCCGGTGGTTACGACGCGGAGAACCGTTGTGACACTCCGTCGTCCCGCCGATCCGGCAGCGCCCGGATGGTGCCCGGGGTCGTGCGACACGAGCCACGCGCCCCTGCGCGCATCACTGCGTCGGCTGCTGATCGTCGTCTGTCAAGTGAATCGCGCCGGGCGGCAGGCGCGTTCATTCGAAGGGGTGGCGAATGGTGGCGCTTCTGTGAATGCCGTCGCGGGCCGGTGATCGTAGGATTACCGTCGGTACACGAACCATGGAAGTATGTGCGCCTGCGGGTATGCCGGAGGCAACCCGATTTCCTGTTCGATGGTGCACAGCCTCCGTACGGACGGCTTCGGCTCACGGGATTTTGATCAGTGGTTCGCGCGACAGTATTCAGCGGGAAGGGGGCGTTCCAGTGAGTGGCAGCGGCGCAGGCGATGCGAATGCCGGTAAGCGCCCGAACGGGCAATTGGGATCATGGTTCGTGCGCAGCGGCTGGTCGAAGGGCGAGCTGGCACGGCAGGTGAACCGCAGGGCGCGCCAGATGGGCGCCCACCACATCAGCACCGACACCTCCCGGGTGCGGCGCTGGCTCGACGGCGAGCAGCCGCGCGAACCGATCCCGCGCATCCTCTCCGAGCTCTTCTCCGAGCGCTTCGGCACCGTCGTCGCCGTGGAGGACATCGGGCTGCGCTCCGCCCACCAGTCACCGTCGGTGTCCGGCGTCGACCTGCCCTGGGCCGGCCCGCAGACCGTCGCCCTGCTCAGCGAGTTCTCCCGCAGTGACCTGATGCTCGCCCGCCGCGGCTTCCTCGGCACCTCGCTCACCCTTGCCGCGGGCCCGGCCCTCATTGAACCCATGCAGCGCTGGCTGGTGCCGGTCGCCGCCGCGGCACCCGCGGAGCCCGAGTCGCCAGCCGCTGCCCGGCGCCCCTCCCGGCTCTCCGGCCCCGAGCTCGACCTGCTGGAATCCACCACCGTGATGTTCCGCCAGTGGGACGCGCAGTGCGGCGGCGGACTGCGACGCAAGGCCGTCGTGGGGCAGCTGCACGAGGTCACCGACCTGTTGCAGGAACCGCAGCCCGCGGCCACCGCCAAGCGGCTCTTCCGGTGTGCGGCCGAACTCGCCGAACTGGCGGGCTGGATGAGTTACGACGTCGGTCTCCAGCCCACGGCCCAGAAGTACTTCGTCCTCGCGCTGCACGCCGCGAAGGAGGCCGGCGACAAACCGCTGGGCAGTTATGTCCTGTCCAGTATGAGCCGCCAGATGATCCACCTCGGACGGCCCGACGACGCCCTCGAACTCATCCATCTCGCCCAGTACGGCAGCCGGGACTGCGCCACCCCGCGCACCCAGGCCATGCTGTATGCGATGGAAGCCCGCGCGTACGCCAACATGGGCCAGCCCAGCAAGTGCAAGCGAGCCGTCCGAATGGCCGAGGACACCTTCCTCGACGCCGGGATCGACGGCGAGCCGGAGCCCGACTGGATCCGCTTCTTCTCCGAGGCCGAACTCAACGGCGAGAACTCCCACTCGTACCGTGACCTCGCCTATGTGGCCGGCCGCAGCCCCACGTACGCCTCGCTCGCCGAGCCGATCATGGAGAAGGCCGTCGAGCTCTTCGGTGAGGACGACGAGCACCAACGGTCGTATGCGCTGAACCTGGTCGGCCTCGCCACCGTCCATCTCCTCAAGCGCGAACCCGAACAGTCCACGGTGCTCGCCGAGCGGGCCCTGCGGGTCGCCAAGAAGGTCCGCTCCGAGCGCGTCAACACCCGGCTGCGCAAGACCGTCGACACCGCTGCCAGGGACTTCGGCGACATTCCCGCGGTTGCCCGACTCACCGATCTCCTCACCGAGCAGCTGCCCGAGACCGCCGAAGCGATCTGACCGGGCACCCCCTCACTCCGGCCTGACCGGGCACCCCCTCACTCCGGCCACGACGACCACCCTGCACAGACCGACTTCGGCTCCCCCTTGCCAGGTCAGCGGGTGATCGGCGTGGCCGGTTCGCGTTCCCGTTCCCGTACTCCAGAGTTGTCACCGCACCGTATGCGGCCGCGGCCGCATACGCAGCCGCAGGGTAGGGCCGGCCCCGGATACGCCACTTGCGGTTCATGGGGACGTAACACGCCACACCTCTTCGTCACTGCGGCGAAACACCGTGCGGCATCGGCGGAAACCGCGCTGGGCGAATCTCATGGCGCACAACCGGCCCGCACCTTTTCCGCAGTGGTCCCGCACATGGTCCCGCAGGTTTCGCCCCACGCGGCCGCACCGACGACGAGGAGACGCCGATGCCCCCAGGCATCACGACGCTTGCCGCAGACGCCCCGACGCTGTCTGCCGCCAACACAGGGTTCATGCTCATCTGCTCGGCCCTGGTGATGATCATGACCCCGGCCCTCGCCTTCTTCTACGGAGGCATGGTCCGCGTCAAGAGCACCCTCAACATGCTGATGATGAGCTTCATCAGCCTCGGGGTCGTGACGATCCTGTGGGTGCTCTACGGATTCAGCCTCGCCTTCGGTACCGACATCGGCTCGTTCATCGGCTGGAGCTCGGACTTCGCCGGCCTGAGCGGGATCGGCATCACACAGCTCTGGGACGGCTACACCATTCCGGTCTATGTGTTCGCCGTCTTCCAGCTGATGTTCGCCGTCATCACCCCGGCCCTGATCAGCGGCGCTCTCGCCGACCGCGTCAAGTTCACCTCCTGGTCCCTGTTCGTCGCCCTGTGGGTGACCGTCGTCTACTTCCCGGTCGCGCACTGGGTCTGGGGCGCCGGCGGCTGGCTCTTCGAGCTCGGCGTCATCGACTTCGCCGGTGGTACGGCCGTCCACATCAACGCCGGTGCGGCAGCCCTCGGCGTGATCCTCGTCATCGGCAAGCGCGTCGGATTCAAGAAGGACCCGATGCGGCCGCACAGCCTGCCGCTCGTCATGCTCGGCGCCGGTCTGCTGTGGTTCGGCTGGTTCGGCTTCAACGCCGGCTCCTGGCTCGGCAACGACGACGGCGTCGGCGCGGTCATGTTCTTCAACACGCAGGTCGCCACGGCCGCCGCGATGCTCGCCTGGCTCGGCTACGAGAAGATCCGCCACGGCTCCTTCACCACTCTCGGCGCCGCCTCCGGCGCGGTCGCCGGACTCGTCGCCATCACCCCGTCCGGCGGTGCGGTCAGCCCGCTCGGCGCCATCGCCGTCGGTGCGATCGCCGGTGTCCTCTGCGCCATGGCGGTCGGCCTCAAGTACAAGTTCGGCTACGACGACTCCCTGGACGTCGTCGGCGTCCACCTCGTCGGCGGTGTCGCGGGCTCGCTCCTCATCGGCTTCTTCGCCACCGGCGGTGTCCAGTCCGACGCCAAGGGCCTCTTCTACGGCGGTGGCCTCGGCCAGCTCGGCAAGCAGGCCGTCGGAGTCTTCGCGGTCCTCGCGTACTCTCTGGTCGTCTCCGCGGTCCTCGCCCTCCTCCTCGACAGGACGATCGGCATGCGGGTCGACGAGGACGACGAGATCTCCGGCATCGACCAGGTCGAACACGCCGAGACCGCGTACGACTTCAGCGGCGCCGGTGGCGGTGCGGCCCCGCGTACGGCCTCCACACCGGCATCGGAGACCACGGCAGCAGCGCAGACCAAGAAGGTGGACGCATGAAGCTCATCACGGCAGTCGTGAAGCCGCACCGGCTCGACGAGATCAAGGAAGCCCTCCAGTCCTTCGGCATCCAGGGCCTCACGGTCACGGAGGCCAGCGGATACGGGCGCCAGCGCGGCCACACCGAGGTCTACCGGGGCGCCGAGTACACCGTCGACCTCGTCCCCAAGATCCGTATCGAGGTCCTCGTGGAGGACGAGGACGCCGAACAGCTCATCGATGTCGTGGTCAAGGCCGCCCGAACCGGCAAGATCGGAGACGGCAAGGTCTGGAGCGTTCCCGTCGAGACAGCCGTACGGGTCCGCACCGGCGAACGCGGCCCGGACGCACTCTGACCGACGGCCTCGCAAACGGAAAGGCAGCTGGGTGACGAGCACCGAAGTGACCACCGAATCCGAAGACTCGGGACCCAACGGCTACGCGGCGGCTCGGCTGCGCCTCCTCCAGGAGAAGGCGCGGTCCGGGCCGCCGCGCCGTGCGGCCCTCGCCTCACTCACCGACGACTGGCTGACCGCCCTGTTCGCCACCGCCACCGAACAGACCGGCGTCCGCGGCGCCGCCCTCGTCGCCGTCGGTGGCTACGGCCGCGGCGAACTCTCCCCGCGCAGCGACCTCGACCTCGTGCTCCTGCACGACGGCAGAGCCGACGCCGGAGCCATCACCTCCCTCGCCGACCGCATCTGGTACCCCGTCTGGGATCTCGGCCTCGCCCTCGACCACTCCGTACGGACCCCCGGCGAAGCCCGGAAGACGGCCGCCGACGACCTCAAGGTGCAGCTCGGACTGCTCGACGCCCGGCCCGTCGCCGGAAACCTCGGCCTGGTCGCCGCGATGCGTACCATGGTCCTCGCCGACTGGCGGAACCAGGCTCCCAAACGGCTTCCCGCCCTCGACGAACTCTGCCGCGAACGCGCCGAGCGTCAGGGCGAGCTCCAGTTTCTCCTCGAACCCGACCTGAAAGAGGCCCGCGGTGGCCTGCGCGACGCCACCGCCCTGCGCGCGGTTGCCGCCTCATGGGTCGCCGACGCCCCGCGCGAAGGCCTCACCGAGGCCCGCCGCATTCTCCTCGACGCCCGCGACGCCCTGCACCTGACCACGGGCCGCGCCACCGACCGCCTCGCCCTCCAGGAACAGGACCAGGTCGCCACCGCCCTGGGCCTCCTCGACGCCGACGCACTGCTGCGCCAGGTGTACGAGGCCGCGCGCACCGTCTCGTACGCCACCGACGTCACCTGGCGCGAGGTCAACCGCGTCCTGCGCGCCCGGTCCGTACGCCCCCGGCTGCGCGCCATGCTGGGCGGCGGCAGGACCGCCGCCACCGAACGCACCCCACTCGCCGAAGGCGTCGTCGAGGCCGACGGCGAGGTCGTCCTCGCCCGCACCGCCCGCCCCGAACGCGACGCCGTGCTGGTCCTGCGCGCCGCCGCCGCGGCCGCCCAGTCCGAACTGCCGATCTCCCGCCACGTCGTGCGCCGCCTCGCCGCGGCTGCCCGCCCGCTGCCCGTGCCCTGGCCCGCCGAGGCCCGTGAGGAACTCGTCACCCTGCTCGGCGCGGGCGAGGCCACCATCCCCGTCTGGGAGGCCCTCGAAGCGGAAGGGCTGATCACCCGGCTGCTGCCCGACTGGGAACGCGTCCACTGCCGCCCGCAGCGCAACCCCGTCCACACCTGGACCGTCGACCGTCACCTCGTCGAAGCGGCCGTCCGCGCGTCCTCGCTCACCCGCCGCGTCGGCCGCCCCGACCTCCTGCTCGTCGCCGCCCTGCTCCACGACATCGGCAAGGGCTGGCCAGGCGACCACTCCGCCGCCGGGGAGGTCATCGCCCGCGACGTCGCCGCCCGGATCGGCTTCGACCAGCACGACGTGGGCGTCATCGCCACCCTCGTACGCCACCATCTGCTGCTCGTCGAGACCGCCACCCGACGTGACCTCGACGACCCGGCCACCGTCCGCTCCGTCGCCACCGCCGTCGGCAGCGCGTCCACGCTGGAACTCCTGCACGCCCTCACCGAGGCCGACGCGCTCGCCACCGGGCCCGCCGCCTGGTCCACCTGGCGTGCCTCCCTCGTCGCCGACCTCGTCAAACGTGTCGCCGCGGTCCTCGCCGGCGAGGCAACCACCGAACCGGAACCCGTCGAACCCGGTGCCGAACAGGAACGGCTGGCCATCGAGGCGCTGCGCACCGGCGAACCCGTCCTCGCCCTGCACGCCCAGGCCGAGACCCCGCACGAGGACGGCGAACCGGAACCCGTCGGTGTCGAACTCCTCATCGCGCTCCCCGACCGCCCGGGCGTCCTGCCCGCCGCCGCCGGAGTCCTCGCCCTGCACCGTCTGACCGTCCGCGCGGCCGAGCTGCGCGCCGTCGAACTCCCCACCGAGCTCGGCGAGTGCGCCGACGTGCTGCTGCTCAGCTGGCGGGTGGCGGCGGAGTACGGATCCCTGCCGCAGGCAGCCCGGCTCCGCGCCGATCTCGTACGCGCCCTGGACGGTTCCCTCGACGTCCCGGCCCGTCTCGCCGAACGCGAAGCCGCCTACCCGCGGCGCCGCGGGGTGAAGGCGCCACCACCTCGGGTGACGGTGGCGGCGGCGGGCTCGCGGCTGGCGACCGTGATCGAGGTGCGCGCCCAGGACGCCCCCGGGCTGCTGCACCGGATCGGGCGGGCGCTGGAACAGAGCGCGGTACGGGTGCGCAGCGCGCACGTGTCGACGCTCGGCGCCAACGCGGTGGATGCCTTCTACGTCACAGGGACGGACGGGGAGCCGCTGTCCGACGCACGCGCAACAGAGCTGGCCCGAGAGGTCGAGCGGGCCCTGGGCTGACTCCCGCACGCCACGCGGAAGGGCCCTCGTCCGTCACGAGAAACCGGGCGAGGGCTTTGCGTTTCCCGGCGTCCGGATACCCTTGGGGACGACTGACCTGCACCCGACCCCGACCCTGAGGACCGACGAGCGCCGTGTTCGATACTCTCTCCGACCGCCTTAGCGCGACTTTCAAGAACCTCAGGGGCAAGGGCCGCTTGTCCGAGGCGGACATCGACGCCACGGCCCGCGAGATCCGTATCGCCCTGCTCGAGGCCGATGTCGCGCTTCCCGTCGTGCGCGCTTTCATCGCCAACGTCAAGGAGCGGGCGCGCGGCGTCGAGGTCTCCCAGGCGCTGAACCCCGCCCAGCAGGTCGTCAAGATCGTCAACGAGGAGCTTGTCGGCATCCTCGGTGGCGAGACCCGGCGGCTGCGGTTCGCCAAGAACCCGCCCACCGTGATCATGCTCGCGGGTCTGCAGGGTGCCGGTAAGACCACCCTCGCTGGAAAGCTCGGGCTCTGGCTCAAGGGCCAGGGCCACTCCCCGCTGCTCGTCGCCTGTGACCTCCAGCGCCCCAACGCCGTCAACCAGCTGAGCGTCGTCGCCGACCGCGCCGGTGTGGCGGTCTACGCCCCCCAGCCGGGCAACGGCGTCGGTGACCCGGTCCAGGTCGCCAAGGACTCCATCGAGCACGCCCGCTCCAAGCAGTACGACGTGGTCGTCGTCGACACCGCCGGCCGCCTCGGTATCGACGAGGAGCTGATGCAGCAGGCCGCGGACATCCGCGATGCCGTCAGCCCCGACGAGATCCTCTTCGTCGTCGACGCGATGATCGGCCAGGACGCGGTCAACACCGCCGAGGCCTTCCGCGACGGCGTCGGCTTCGACGGCGTGGTGCTCTCCAAGCTCGACGGTGACGCACGCGGTGGTGCGGCCCTGTCGATCGCCCACGTCACGGGCAAGCAGATCATGTTCGCGTCGAACGGTGAGAAGCTCGAGGACTTCGACGCCTTCCACCCCGACCGCATGGCGTCCCGCATCCTCGACATGGGTGACCTGCTCACCCTGATCGAGCAGGCGGAGAAGACCTTCAGCCAGGAAGAGGCCGCCAAAATGGCCTCCAAGCTGGCGTCCAGCAAGGGCAAGGACTTCACGCTCGACGACTTCCTGGCCCAGATGGAGCAGGTCAGGAAGATGGGCTCCATCTCCAAGCTGCTCGGCATGCTGCCCGGCATGGGGCAGATCAAGGATCAGATCAACAACATCGACGAGCGCGACGTGGACCGTACCGCCGCGATCATCAAGTCGATGACGCCGCACGAGCGCCAGGAACCGACGATCATCAACGGCTCGCGCCGGGCCCGTATCGCCAAGGGCTCCGGTGTCGAGGTGTCCGCCGTGAAGAACCTGGTGGAGCGGTTCTTCGAGGCGCGCAAGATGATGTCGAAGATGGCGCAGGGCGGCGGCATGCCCGGCATGCCCGGTATTCCGGGCATGGGTGGCGGCGCGGGCCGGCAGAAGAAGCAGGTCAAGCAGGCCAAGGGCAAGCGCAAGAGCGGCAACCCGATGAAGCGGAAGGCCGAGGAGCAGGCTGCGGCCGCCCGTCGCGAGCAGGCGGCGGCGCAGGGTGGCGCGTTCGGCCTTCCGGCGCAGGAGGGCCAGAACTTCGAGCTTCCCGACGCGTTCAAGAAGTTCACGGGCTGACACCCGACGCCCTCAGGGGCACACAGGCAAGGGGCATTCGCCATGGGCGGGTGCCCCTTACCCCTGCCGCCCGTATCGCGTCGGCGTCCCTCCACGGGCCCAGTGGACAGCTCCTCCGAGGGCTTTGATCGTATTTCTCCTTTAATGTCGGCTCAACGGCTGTCGGCAAAGGAGCGCGCGTGACCAATTCCGTACCGCCACGCGATCGGACCGACCAGCCGTGGCGCTCCGAAGGTGCCCCACCGCCCGCGCCGCAGGGCCGGAAGATGCCGGGCGGCTGGGGCCGACTGCTGCTGACCGCGCTGGCCGTCTATCTGATCGCCAACCTGGTGCTGTCCTTCTTCAACGGCAGGCACGAGCCGACCATCGCGTACACGGAGTTCAGCAAGCAGGTCACGGCGGGCAACGTTTCCAAGATCTACTCCAAGGGCGATTCCATTCAGGGGCAGCTCAGGAAGGAGGCGAAGCTCCCGGGCACCGACCACACGTACACGAAGTTCGTCACCCAGCGGCCCGCGTTCGCCGACGACAACCTCTGGGGCGAGCTGGTCAAGGAAGACGTCACCGTCACCGCCGAGCCGGTCGTCAAGGAACGCAGTTTCCTCGCCAACCTGCTGATCTCGCTGGCGCCGATGCTGCTGCTCGTCGTGCTCTGGGTGGTCATCGCCCGGCGGATGTCCCGGGGCATGGGCGGCGGGATGGGCGGCTTCGGCCGCAAGGCCCCGCCCAAACCGGTCGAACTGGAGGAGGGCAAGCGCACCACCTTCGAGGATGTGGCCGGCATCGACGAGGTCGAGGGCGAACTCAACGACGTCGTCGACTTCCTGAAGAACCCGCAGCAGTACCGGAGGATGGGCGCCCGGATGCCTGGGGGAGTGCTGCTCGCGGGTCCGCCCGGCACCGGCAAGACACTCCTGGCGCGGGCCGTCGCCGGCGAGGCGGGCGTGCCGTTCTTCTCCGCCTCCGCCTCCGAGTTCATCGAGATGATCGTCGGCGTCGGTGCCGGCCGGGTACGGGAACTGTTCGCGGAGGCCCGCAAAGTCGCCCCCGCCATCATCTTCATCGACGAGATCGACACCATCGGCCGGGCCCGCGGCGGCGGCTCCGGCATGGGCGGCCATGACGAGCGCGAACAGACGCTGAACCAGATCCTCACCGAGATGGACGGCTTCTCCGGATCGGAAGGCGTCGTCGTCCTCGCCGCGACCAACCGCGCCGACGTTCTCGACCCCGCCCTCACCCGGCCCGGCCGCTTCGACCGGATCGTCCATGTGAGCCCTCCCGACCGGACCGGCCGGGAGGCCATCCTGAAGATCCACACCCGGCAGATCCCGCTCTCCGACGACGTGAGTCTTGGCCAGGTGGCGCAAACGACCCCCGGCATGACCGGTGCCGACCTCGCCAACCTCGCCAACGAAGCCGCGCTTCTCGCCGTCAAGCGCAAGCAGTCCGAGGTCAGCCAGACCGACCTGTCGGACGCCTTGGAGAAGGTCCAGCTCGGAGCCGAACGACCGCTCGTCATGCCGGAGGAGGAGCGGCGCAGGACCGCGTACCACGAGAGCGGCCACGCTCTGCTCGGCATGGTCCAGCCGGGCGCCGACCCCGTGCGCAAGGTGACCATCGTGCCGCGCGGCCGGGCTCTCGGCGTCACTCTTTCGACGCCGGACGCCGACAGGTACGCGTACACCGAGCAGTATCTGCGCGGCCGCATCATCGGCGCCCTCGGCGGCATGGCCGCGGAACAGCTGGTCTACGACGTGGTCACCACGGGTTCGGAGAGTGACCTGGAACAGGTCACTCTTCTGGCGCGCGGAATGGTCGGACGCTGGGGGATGAGCAGCAAGGTCGGCAGGCTGACGGCTATCCCGGGCGACGTCCAGCAGGCGTACGGGCTCTCGGCGGCGCCGGCCACGCTGGACGCCGTGGACGACGAGATGCGGCGGATCGTCGACGAGTGCTACATCGAGGCGCAACGGCTGCTGCGCGAGCACCGGGAGAAGCTGGACGCGCTGGCGTCGGCGCTGCTGCAGAACGAGACGCTGGACGAGGAGGCGGCCTACCGGGCGGCCGGCATCCCGCGCCTGGCCAAGTAGGACCGCCCCATCGCGCTGACACCTGCTTCAGGAGGTGCAGACGAGATAGCGGAAGACATTCGGCATCCACACCGTGCCGTCCTGGCGCCGGTGCGGGTGCAGTGCCTCCGCGACCTCCTTCGCCACCTGGGAGCGGTCCGTCGCCCGCACCGCCGCATCGAACAGCCGCGTCGACAGCAGCCCGCGCACCGCGCTGTCGAGGTCCGCATAGCCGAACGGGCACGCCACCCGCCCCGAGCCGTTCGGATTCAGTCCGGCCCGGAACGCCACGTCCTCGAGATCGTCCCTGCGCGCCGGGCGCCAGCCGCCCGCGCGGGGCGGCCGCGCCCCGTCGGTGAGCCGGGCCGCCACCCGGAGCACCGCCGCGGTCGCGCACCGCTCGGGGGGACCCCAGCCGGTCAGCACCACCGAACTGCCCCGGGCGAGCAGCGGCAGGGCGGACTTCAGGGAAGGCAGCAGCCCTTCGGAGTCGCCCGCCGAGCAACCGATCGGGGTGAACGCGGTGAGCAGGTTGTACGGGACACCGTCGGCCGGTGCGGCGGCGGACGGATCACCGGCGAAGAGCCGGGGCGGCCGGGCCGGGACCGGATCGGGACCGCCGTCCCACGCCGCTTCTGGCAGCAGCCGTTCGCGGGCCAGGTCAAGGCGTTCACGGTCGGTGTCGACGCCGGTGACGCGAGCCCCGCGGGCGGCCGCGATCAGCAGCGCGAGCCCGGAGCCGCAGCCGAGGGAGAGCATCCGCGCACCGGCTCCGACTTCGAGCCGGTCGTACACCGCTTCGTACAGCGGCGCGAGCATCCGCTCCTGGATCTCGGCCCAGTCACGAGCACGGGTTGCGGGGTCCACCGGGGCGGACGGATCCGTCTGCCCGTGGTGCCGGACGAGCGTTGGTGTCATGGAAAGCGCCCCAATCCGCCGAGAGGTAGGTCGTTCCCGAGTGATGGACGGCCCCCGTGTGTGCGTGTCCCACACTCCCCCCGTATGTCAGAGAACTGCGCATCCGCGGCCGCGTCCAGAGGGCGGAGGGCAATGCTTGTGCGCCTCGGTGGTGCGCCCCCGCAGACAGTCGGCCGTGACCGGTCCCGTCACTCCGTGGGAAAGGCGATGTCGCCGTACGATGCGCGCCATGGCAAAGGCACCCGTTCTCACACCCCAGGCCGAGGACTTTCCCCGCTGGTACCAGGATCTGATCAACAAGGCCGAACTCGCGGACAACGGCCCGGTGCGCGGCACCATGGTCATCCGACCGTACGGATACGCCCTGTGGGAGCGGATGCAGCAGGAGATGGATGCCCGCATCAAGCGCGCGGGCGCCCAGAACGCCTACTTCCCGCTCTTCATCCCCCAGTCTTACCTGACACGCGAGGCCGAGCACGTCGAGGGCTTCGAACCCGAGCTGGCCGTCGTCACCCACGGCGGCGGGAAGGACCTCGAAGAGCCCGTGGTGGTGCGGCCGACGTCCGAAACGATCATCAATGAGTATTTCTCGAAATGGGTGCAGAGCTACCGGGATCTGCCCCTGCTGATCAACCAGTGGGCAAACGTCGTCCGCTGGGAGATGCGACCGCGGGTGTTTCTCCGTACGACCGAATTCCTCTGGCAGGAGGGCCACACGGCCCACGCGACCTACGAGGACGCCCGCGACTACGCCGCGTACATCCACCGGGACGTCTACGCGGACTTCATGACCCAGGTCCTCGGCATCGATGTGGTGCTCGGCCGCAAGCCCCCGAGCGAACGGTTCGCGGGCGCCATCAACACCCTCACGCTCGAATCGATGATGGGCGACGGCAAGGCCCTGCAGATGGGTACGAGCCATGAACTCGGCACCAACTTCGCCAAGGCGTTCCACACCGAGTATCTGTCCCGGGAGGGCAGGCAGGAGCTGGTCTGGCAGACCTCCTGGGGCACCTCGACCCGGATGGTCGGCGGCCTGATCATGTCCCACGGTGACGACCGGGGACTCCGGGTCCCGCCGCGGCTCGCCGCCGTGCAGGCGGTCGTCCTCGCGATCAAGGAGGACGCCGCGGTGCTGACCGCGGTCCGCGAGATCGGCGATCGGCTGCGGGAGGCCGGGATCAGGGTCCGGATCGACGACCGCACCGACACCCCGTTCGG
>NZ_JBEZKL010000035.1:0-64298 GCF_040704695.1 Streptomyces sp. NPDC048411 | reverse complement strand
AGGGGGGACCCTGTGGGAGTGTAGGACGCCGCCGAACAATTATTCCGGGAAAGCCCCGCACCTTTGGTGCGGGGCTTTTCTGCGTTCACGGGGCCCCTTTTGTCACCCCCCGTGCAAGTGCCGGCGAAGGCTGCGGGTAGGGTCAGGGGGCATCATTGGCACGTTCACAGGAGGCCCCCGGGTGGAGGTCCAGGAGACTCGGGTTCAGACGGACCGGGTCCTCACCATCCCCAACATCCTCAGCATGGCGCGCCTAGTCGGGGTACCGCTCTTCCTGTGGCTGATTCTTCGCCCGGAGTTCGGCGGGCCCAAGAGCGATGGCTGGGCGCTGCTCGTGCTGATGCTCAGCGGCATCAGCGACTACCTCGACGGTAAACTCGCCCGCCGATGGAACCAGATCAGCAGCCTCGGGCGCCTCCTGGACCCGGCCGCTGATCGCCTCTACATCCTTTCGACTCTCGTCGGACTGACCTGGCGGGAGATCCTTCCGCTCTGGCTCACGGCGGCACTCCTTGCCCGTGAACTGATGCTTCTCGTGATGGTCGGAATCCTGCGACGCCACGGCTATCCGCCACCCCAGGTGAACTTCCTGGGGAAGGCGGCTACGTTCAACCTGATGTACGCCTTCCCCTTGTTGCTGCTCAGCGACGCAAGTGGTTGGCTTGGATCGCTGGCCGCCATTTTCGGATGGGCGTTCGCAGGATGGGGTACAACGCTCTATTGGTGGGCAGGAATCCTCTACGTGGTTCAGGTCCGCCGACTCGTCAAGGCGGATGCAGTGGCCGATTGAGCTCGTTTGATGCGGTGCCGCGCAGTGTGGACGGTCCGCGGCTGAACTCTGAGATGTTGTCCTGACGGGCGAAGTCGGCCAAACCGTCGTCTCTTCAAGGAGGACGTTGCCGACATGAAGGCCGTCGTAATGGCTGGTGGTGAAGGCACACGCCTTCGCCCCATGACTTCCAGCATGCCCAAGCCGCTCCTGCCCGTCGCCAATCGGCCCATCATGGAGCATGTGCTGCGGCTGCTGAAACGGCATGGGCTCAATGAGACGGTCGTGACCGTCCAGTTTCTCGCCTCCCTCGTCAAGAACTACTTCGGCGACGGCGAAGAGCTCGGGATGGAGCTCAGCTATGCCAACGAGGAGAAACCTCTCGGGACAGCCGGCAGTGTAAAGAACGCCGAGGAAGCGCTCAAGGACGACACCTTCCTCGTCATTTCCGGCGATGCGCTCACGGACTTCGACCTGACCGACCTCATTGCCTTTCACAAGGAAAAGGGCGGGCTGGTCACGGTGTGTCTGACCCGAGTTCCGAATCCACTGGAATTCGGAATCACGATTGTCGACGAGGCGGGCCAGGTAGAGCGATTCCTGGAGAAGCCCACCTGGGGTCAGGTCTTCTCGGACACCGTCAACACGGGCATCTATGTCATGGAACCCGAGGTCTTCGACTACGTCCAGGCCGACGTCTCGGTGGACTGGTCCGGTGATGTCTTCCCGCAGCTCATGAAGGAAGGCAAGCCCATCTACGGCTATGTCGCCGAGGGCTACTGGGAGGACGTGGGCACGCACGAGAGCTATGTGAAGGCTCAGGCCGACGTCCTGGAACGCAAGGTCGACGTCGAGATCGACGGCTTCGAGATCTCGCCCGGTGTATGGGTTGCGGAAGGCGCCGACGTCCATCCTGACGCG
This sequence comes from Streptomyces sp. NPDC048411, assembly GCF_040704695.1. NCBI lineage: Bacteria > Bacillati > Actinomycetota > Actinomycetes > Kitasatosporales > Streptomycetaceae > Streptomyces > Streptomyces sp. NPDC048411. The sequence goes on along the minus strand of NZ_JBEZKL010000035.1, from coordinate 62,608 downwards.
GTGCTCCGCGGACCCGTCTACATCGGGGACTACGCGAAGATCGAGGCCGGTGTCGAGATCCGCGAGCACACCGTCGTCGGTTCGAACGTCGTCGTCAAGACCGGGGCGTTCCTGCACAGGGCCGTGATCCACGACAACGTCTACATCGGCCAGCACTGCAATCTGCGCGGCTGCGTGATCGGCAAGAACACCGACATCATGCGGGCTGCCCGCATCGAGGACGGTGCGGTCATCGGGGACGAGTGCCTGGTCGGTGAGGAATCGATCATTCAGGGCAATGTCCGGGTCTACCCGTTCAAGACCATCGAGGCCGGCGCCTTCGTCAACACTTCGGTGATCTGGGAGTCACGGGGGCAGGCACATCTCTTCGGTGCCCGGGGTGTCTCGGGAATCCTGAACGTGGAGATCACGCCGGAGCTCGCCGTCCGGCTCGCCGGTGCGTACGCCACCACCCTCAAGAAGGGCTCGACCGTCACCACCGCCCGTGACCACTCCCGCGGCGCCCGTGCGCTGAAGAGGGCCGTGATCTCGGCGTTGCAGGCCAGCGCCATCGACGTACGGGACCTGGAGAACGTGCCGCTGCCAGTCGCCCGTCAGCAGACCGCCAGGGGCAGCGCGGGCGGGATCATGATCCGTACCTCGCCCGGGGTGCCGGACTCGGTGGACATCATGTTCATCGACGAGCGGGGCGCAGACCTTTCCCAGGCGGGGCAGCGGAAGCTGGACCGGGTATACGCCCGCCAGGAGTACCGCCGGGCCTTCCCTGGGGAGATCGGGGATCTGCACTTTCCGTCCAGCGTCTTCGACTCCTACACCGGGGCACTGCTGCGCAATGTGGACACCACCGGGATCTCCGCCGCCGGTCTCAAGGTTGTCGTCGACGCGTCCAACGGCAGTGCCGGGCTTGTTCTGCCGAGTCTGCTCGGGCGGCTCGGCGTGGACGCGCTGACCATCAATCCCGGGCTCGACGAATCACGGCCCACGGAGTCCGCCGACGCCCGACGCTCCGGGCTCGTGCGGCTCGGGGAGATCGTCTCCTCGGCACGGGCCGCGTTCGGCGTGCGCTTCGACCCGGTCGGGGAGCGGCTCTCCCTGGTCGACGAACGGGGCCGGATCGTTGAGGACGATCGGGCCCTTCTGGTCCTGCTCGACCTGGTGGCCGCCGAGCGGCGCAGCGGCCGGGTGGCCTTGCCGGTGACCACGACGAGGGTCGCCGAGCAGGTCGCCGCCTACCACGGCACACAGGTGGAATGGACGACGACGTCGCCGGACGACCTGACGCGCGTGGGACGCGAAGAAGGCACCATTTTCGGAGGAGACGGGCGGGGCGGTTTCATCGTCCCCGAATTCAGCAGCGTCTTCGACGGTTCGGCAGCCTTCGTACGGCTTCTCGGGCTCGTCGCGCGGACCCAGCTCACGCTCAGCCAGATCGATGCCCGGATTCCCCTCGCGCACGTGTTGCGCCGCGATCTGGCCACTCCCTGGGCCGTCAAGGGACTGGTCATGCGTCGGGTGGTAGAAGCCGCCGGGGACCGTGACGTCGACACCACCGACGGCGTGCGGGTCGTCGAGGCGGACGGGCGCTGGGTGATGGTGCTTCCCGACCCGGCCGAAGCCGTCACCCATCTGTGGGCGGAAGGCCCCGACGACGCCTCGGCACAGGCGCTGCTCGACGAATGGTCGGCGATCGTGGACAGTGCAGGTCAGTGACCTGCCGCCGGCGCGCCGGGAGGTGTCGCGCAGACGCTTCCCGGCGCACGGGTGGGGCCATTCGGCGGTACTAGCTGCGGCGTGCGACGATGTGCGGCATGTCGCAGCAGCCCCCCGATCGGAGCACCCCCTCGCCGCCCGCGCGCCCTGACGCGTCCATGTCGCTGCTGACCAATGTGATGGACCACAGCCTGGACGACGGCTACGCCGAGGCCACGGCCAAGCGCAAGGCCGACGGGAGTGCGGCCATGCCTCGCACACTGAAGGCGAAACTGGGCCTCGCGGCGGGCCTTGTGCTGGCTGCTCTCGTCGTCACCCTGGGCGCCGCGGAGGCGCGTGTATCGGCGCCGGTCCTCGCCAAGGAACGCGGGGAGCTCATCGAACGTATCGACACGGAGACGTCGGCGGCCGACAAGCTGGAGTCCCAAGTCGACAAAACCCGTGACGACGTGGGCGAGCGGCAACGTAAAGCGTTGGAAAAGCATGGCGGGGACCAGGGCCAGCTCGTGGCGCTGCTCTCCGGGGCGACCGCCGTCAAGGGAACCGGTGTGAAACTTGTCGTCGACGATGCCAAGGGCACCGACCAGGGCGGCGGCGGACCGCGTGAGACCAGTAGTTTCACCGACACGGGGCGGGTGCGCGACCGGGACATGCAACGGGTCGTCAACGGCCTCTGGCAGTCCGGTGCGGAGGCCATCGCCATCAACGGGCAGCGGCTGACGGCCCTGTCGGCGATCCGCGCCGCGGGCGACGCCATACTGGTCGACAACAAACCGCTCGTGCCGCCGTACACGGTGCTTGCGGTGGGGGACGGGAAGCGGCTCAGCACCGCTTTCGAGGACAGTGCCGACGGCCAGTACCTGAGGGCGCTGAAGGACACCTTCGACATCCGGACCAGCATGTCCGTCCAGGACGAGGTGCGCCTCCCGGCTGCGCCCAGCCTCATCGTACGAACAGCAGAACCGAAGGCCGCAGACACCGGCAGTGGTGCGGCAGACACAGGGAAGGGCACATCGTGATCGCCGTACTGGGCCTCGTCGTGGGAGTCGTGGTCGGACTGTTGGTCCGGCCCGAGGTGCCGGCGGTGGTCGAGCCCTATCTCCCGATCGCTGTCGTGGCTGCTCTCGATGCGGTCTTCGGTGGTCTGCGGGCCATGCTCGACGGCATCTTCGTCGACAAGGTCTTCGTGGTGTCGTTCCTCTCGAACGTCGTCGTGGCCGCACTGATCGTTTTCCTGGGCGACAAGCTGGGTGTCGGAGCGCAGCTCTCCACCGGTGTGGTCGTCGTCTTCGGTATCCGCATCTTCTCCAACGCCGCGGCGATCCGCCGGCACGTCTTCCGGGCCTGAGGCCGATGAGCAACGAAGAGCTTCCCCGTGACCAGGAGCGCACCGGCGAGCGGCAGGCTGACATGCCCGAGCAGCTCACCGGGCGCCAGCGGTTGATCGCCGGGCTGTGGCCGCCCCGGGTCACCCGTGCGCAACTCGTCGTGGCGCTGCTGCTGTTCGTCCTGGGGCTGGGTCTTGCGATCCAGGTCCGGTCGAACAGTGACAACAGCGCACTGCGCGGCGCCCGCCAGGAGGATCTGGTCCGCATTCTCGATGAACTCGATGACCGTACGCAGCGTCTTGAGGATGAGAAGCAGCGTCTGGACGATCAGCGTACGGAGCTGGAGAGCAGCTCGGACCAGGCCGAGGAGGCCCGTAAGCAGACCGTGGAGAAGGAACGGCAACTCGGTATCCTCGCGGGCACCGTGGCAGCACACGGGCCCGGGATCACGCTCACGATCAACGATCCGGGCGACGCGGTGCAGGCGGACATGCTGCTCGACGCCCTCCAGGAGCTGCGTGCGGCCGGAGCGGAGGCGATCGAGGTCAACGGGGTGAGGGTGGTGGCCAATACGTACTTCTCCGGTGACGGTGGCGCCATCAAGGTCGACGACCGGTCCATCTCCGGGCCGTACGTCTTCAAAGTGATTGGCAAACCGCAGGATCTGGAGCCGGCGCTGAACATCCCCGGTGGTGTTGTGCAGACCCTGGAGAAGGAGCAGGCGACCGTGCATGTGGCGCAGGCGGACGACATCGTCGTGGACGCCTTGCGACCTGCGGAGCAGCCTGACTACGCTCGGTCGTCGACCCGGTGAGGGCGCCGGGCACGGGGCTCGGAGGACACGGGCAAGAGGTTGCGGGGGGTCGCCGCATCGTAATGGTGGCGCGTGGTGGAAACTGTCGAGTGGATACGGACGTTGTGAAGATGTCCGGGTCGGCAGGTGTGTTCATTCAGGGTTCGTCCTGCCCCACGGGCGGGTCTGTTTCGGTCAAGGGGAATCGCCCGTGAAGTTGTTTGCGAAGTTGTTCGGCAAGAGCGCCCGCGATGACGCGGCCCGCCATCGCGCACCGCGCCATGGCCAGGCCGAGGAGCAGGGCACGGATCGTCCGCTCTTCCGTGACGAGGTGTCGGGTCCGGACGGTGACATTTCGGGTGGAACCGGCGCGTCGTCTGTTGACCCTGCCGGTCCGGGCCGCATAGGTTTCGGGGATCCATCAACCTCAAGTACGGGTGGAGGGTTTGGGTCCATGCCGGTCTGTACGAGGTGCGGCCATCGCAATGCCGAGGCCAGTCGTTTCTGTTCCAACTGTGGTGCGCCGCTTCGGGGAGGCGCGTCTGCGGAGCGTCTTTCGGAGACGACATCGACCATCTCCATCTCCGGTCTTGAGGCTTACGAGGCGGAGGCGACGGGCCAGACGTCCTTGCCCTCCCTCTCACCGGAGGCCCAGGCCGCCGTCGACGCCCTGCCGCTCGGCTCGGCGCTCCTGGTGGTGCGCCGCGGTCCGAACTCGGGCAGCCGCTTCCTGCTGGACAGCGAGCTGACCACGGCCGGCCGCCACCCGCAGAGCGACATCTTCCTCGATGACGTGACGGTCTCCCGCCGTCACGTGGAGTTCCGCCGGAGCCCCGACGGCAGCTTCACGGTCGAGGATGTCGGCAGCCTCAACGGCACCTACGTCAATCGTGAGCGCATCGACTCCGTCGCGCTGTCCAACGGCGACGAAGTGCAGATCGGGAAGTACCGGCTGGTCTTCTACGCAAGCCAGCGGGGCATCTGACCCGTCAGGGAAGGTCCATGCTGAGAACACCGACGGGCGGTGCCGGGCACGGCACCGCCACCGCCGACGACCGGGCCATGAGCATCGGCGCGGTGCTCCTGCAGTTGCGGGACGAATTTCCCGAAGTCACCATCTCCAAGATTCGCTTCTTGGAGGCCGAGGGGCTCGTCGAGCCGCAGCGGACCCCCTCCGGCTATCGCAAATTCCGCCCCGAGGACGTCGAGCGGCTGGCACAGGTGCTGCGGATGCAGCGGGACCACTATCTTCCGCTCAAGGTCATTCGTGAGCACCTGGACGCCCTGGCCCGCGGCGAGCAGGTGCCCCTGCCGGCCGCGGGCGCTCCACGGGACCTGAGCGACGGTTCCTGGGACGGCGAGTCCTGGCGGGCCACCGCGGCCCGGATCGGGCGCGCGGAGCTCCTGGCCGCCGCCGAGGTCACCGAGAGCGAGCTCGAGGAGTGGGAGTCGTACGGGCTCATCGCTCCGACGGCGGAGGGTGGCTACGACGCCGAGACGGTGACCGTTGCCAAACTTGTGGCGGATCTGGGTCGATTCGGTCTGGAACCGCGTCATCTGCGGGCGATGCGTGGGGCTGCGGAACGCGAGGCCGGCCTGATCGAGCAGGTGGTCGCACCTCTGCGCAGACACCGGAATCCGCAGACCAGAGCCCATGCGGAGGCCAAGGCGAAGGAGCTCGCGGAGCTCTCCGTACGGCTTCATTCGGCCCTTGTGCAGACCGCTCTGCGGATCCGGCTCCACTGATCACGGGGGAGCCCGACTACCCAAACCTGCCGAGCACGTCCTAGGGTTGCTGTGTGAACGAGCTCGACGTTGTGGGTGTCCGGGTGGAAATGCCCTCCAACCAACCGATCGTGCTCCTGCGTGAAGTGGGAGGCGACCGGTACCTCCCCATTTGGATCGGTCCTGGTGAGGCGACCGCGATCGCCTTTGCCCAGCAGGGCATGGCTCCGGCCAGGCCGCTGACCCATGATCTCTTCAAGGATGTGCTCGAGGCCCTGGGCCAGGAGCTCACCGAGGTCCGCATCACGGACCTCAGGGAAGGGGTCTTCTACGCGGAGCTGGTCTTCGCCGGCGGGGTCGAGGTGAGCGCGCGGCCGTCCGACGCCATAGCGCTCGCGCTGCGCACCGGCACGCCGATCTACGGCAGTGACGGGGTGCTCGACGACGCGGGAATCTCCATCCCTGACGAGCAGGAGGACGAGGTCGAGAAGTTCCGGGAGTTCCTCGACCAGATCTCGCCGGAGGACTTCGGTACCAACAGCCAGTGACCGTCCAGCAGGGTCGCCGTCAGCGCATTCGACAAGCCCTTCCCGGGAACGGGACACGGCAAACCACCCTCTGGGTGATTATCACTCGGCGTGCCGAGTGTGGCGATCGTTGACGCACCCCAAGCGACTGCCTACCTTCGAGATGGCAGGTCAAGGACGGAGGTCGGCGTGAGAAGCAGCGGCGACGGTACGGCAGCGGGTGGGCCGTACCGGCAGCACGGAAGTACAGCCGACCGCACCATCAGGCAACCGGTTCAACCGGCGGCGATGGCGGGGGACGGGGCGGCAGCGGTCGGCGACATCGGCTATCGCGGGCCGACGGCGTGCGCGGCGGCGGGGATCACCTATCGGCAGCTCGACTACTGGGCACGCACCGGGCTTGTCGAGCCGAGCGTGCGGCCTGCCTACGGATCGGGCACGCAGCGCCTCTACAGCTTCAGGGACGTCGTCCTGCTGAAGATCGTGAAGCGCTTCCTCGACACGGGCGTCGCCCTGCAGAACATCCGCACCACGGTCCAGCATCTGCGGGCCCGGGGGTTCCAGGATCTTGAGCGGATGACGCTCATGAGTGACGGCGCGACTGTCTACGAGTGCTCCTCGCCCGACGAGGTCGTGGATCTGCTCCAGGGGGGCCAGGGGGTCTTCGGTATCGCCGTCGGCGTGGTCTGGCGGGATGTCGACGCCGCACTGTCGCAGCTGCACGGCGAGCGGGTGGACACCGGCGAGACGCTGATCGGCAACAACCCCACCGACGAGCTCGCACGGCGGCGCAACCGCGCTGTCTGACGGGCCGCGGAGCGGGGGCGCGGCGATTGTCAGTGCCGTAGGGCAGCATCGGTGATGTGAGAGCCGCGCCCACCATCCTGCATCTGGACATGGATGCCTTCTACGCCTCGGCCGAGCAGGCGGCGAAACCGAGTCTGCGCGGCAAACCGGTCGTGGTCGGCGGGCTGGGACCCCGTGGGGTCGTCGCCACCGCTTCCTACGAGGCGCGGCGCTTCGGGGTGCACTCGGCGATGCCGACCGCGCAGGCCCGGCGGCTGGCGCCCAACGCCGCCTATCTGGTGCCCCGCTTCACCCTGTACCGGACGGTGAGCGACCAGGTGATGGGGTTGCTGGGGCAACTGTCACCACTGGTGGAGCCGCTCAGCCTGGACGAGGCGTTCGTCGATCTGGAGGCCGGTGGGGCAGCCGACGACACCGCCTCGGCGCGGGCCATCGGCGAGCAGCTGCGCGACGCCATCAGAGCCGTCACCGGACTCACCGGCTCGGTCGGCCTCGCGGGCTCCAAGATGCTGGCCAAGATCGCCTCGGAGGAGGCGAAACCGAACGGGCTGCTGGTCATCGAGCCGGGGACCGAACGGGAACTGCTCGCCCCGATGTCCGTGCGGATTCTGCCCGGCGTGGGCCCTGCCACCGGGGACCATCTGCGGCGGGCCGGGATGACCACGGTCGACGACCTGGCCACGGCCGGCGAGGCGGAGCTCGTACGGCTGCTGGGGAAGGCGCACGGCGTCGCGCTGCATCGCATGGCCCTCGGGTACGACGACCGCCCCGTCGTGGCCGAGCGAGACGCCAAGTCGGTGTCGGTCGAGGACACCTTCGACATGGATCTGCACGACCGGATCCGGGTCAGGGCGGAGGTCGAGCGCCTGGCGGCCCGTTGTGTCCAGCGGCTGCGGGCCGCGGAGCGCTCGGGCCGCACCGTGGTGCTGAAGGTGCGCAGATACGATTTTTCGACGCTCACGCGGTCCGAGACGCTCCGGGGGCCGACGGACGACCCCACAGTGGTCAGAGAGGCCGCTGCGCGGCTGCTGGAGGCTGTGGACACCACCGGAGGGGTGCGGTTGCTCGGGGTGGGCGTCACCGGGCTCGCCGACTACACGCAGGAGGATCTCTTCGCCCAGGCAGCCGGTGAGCGGGCCGCGCCAGAGGTCCCCGCCCGTGAGGAACAGGGCGCGGGCGGCCACGGGGACGAGCCGGCGGACGGGGCGCAGGAGCAGGAGACCGCCGAACAGCTCGCGGCCCGGCGCTGGCCCGCCGGGCACGACGTATGCCATGACACCTTCGGCCACGGCTGGGTGCAGGGCAGTGGGGTGGGCCGGGTGACCGTGCGGTTCGAGGAACCCGGGTCGCCGCCCGGACGGGTGCGGACGTTCCGTGTCGACGATCCGGAGCTGCAGCCTGCCGATTCGCTTCCGCTGGTGAGTGATCCGGCGGACTACTCGTCCTGGCCGGCCAGCCTGCCGAAGTCCCGGTCCGGGCCCGGCTCATCGGGCGGCGAGTCCAGACCGTAGTGCCGGTAGAGCTGAAGCTCCTGTTCCGGCGAGAGATGGCGGCCCACGCCGAAGTCGGGCGCGTCCTTGATCAGCGCACGGTCGAAGGGGATCCGGAGCACGTCGTCGACGAATTCGCTGGGCTCAAGCGGAACGAAGGCGTCCCTGCTGAACAGTCCGGTGCGCACGGCTGCCCACTCGGGTATGCCGGTCGCGTCGTCGAGATACACCTCGTCCACAGTTCCGATCTTGGTGCCCTTGCGGTCGAATGCCTTGCGGCCGATCAGGCTGCGCGGATCGATGTCGGTCTGCACGGTCCCTCCCATTGGTCGCGGCTACTCCACAGGCACTACGAAAGGGCAGATTCGGGCTATCGGCCACTTGAGAATTCCGTCGCGAGCCCCGCTGGTAGGCTGGTGATGGCTGCTGACCCCGTGCGGGAGAGCCTTCCGGAGCGCATCCGGCAGGCGCCGAAGGAGCAAATCCTCCCCGGAATCTCTCAGGCCCCCGTACCGCACGGACGAGGTCACTCTGGAAAGCAGGGCGGGTTTCGTGGCGGCAGCAGCCGGAACGGATCCCTCCCTCACCGACGGTGAAAGCCGGTATGCCCCAGGGCGCACCGGTGAAGCTCTCAGGTTGAGATGACAGAGGGGGAGGCCGTCCGGGCACCCGCGCCGTGGTGCCCCTCGCAGGTCGTGACAGACCAGGAGGCCTCCACCATGACCCCCCGTCGCACTCCGCTCTCCCAGCTGGAGCAGGGCATCCCCTTCGAGCAGCGCCACATCGGCCCCGATGCCGAGGCGCAGGCGAAGATGCTCGCCCAGGTCGGTTACGGCTCGCTCGACGACCTCACCGCGGCCGCAGTGCCCGATGTGATCAAGAGTGCGGAGGCGCTGCAGCTGCCGTCGGCCCGTACCGAGGCCGAGGTCCTCGCCGAGCTCCGCACCCTTGCCGACCGCAACCAGGTGCTCGCCCCGATGATCGGGCTCGGCTACTACGGCACGTTCACCCCGCCGGTGATCCTCCGCAACGTCATGGAGAATCCCGCCTGGTACACGGCCTACACGCCGTACCAGCCGGAGATCTCGCAGGGCCGCCTGGAGGCGCTGCTCAACTTCCAGACGATGGTCGCCGAGCTGACCGGGCTGCCCACCTCCGGCGCCTCGCTGCTCGACGAGGGCACCGCCGCCGCCGAGGCCATGGCGCTCGCCCGACGCGTCGGCAAGGTCAAGGACGGAGTCTTCCTGGTCGACTCCGACACCCTGCCCCAGACCATCGCCGTGATCGAGACCCGCGCCGAGCCGACCGGTGTCGAGGTCGTCGTCGCCGATCTCGCCGAGGGCATCCCCGCAGAGATCGCCGGGCGCGGTGTCTTCGGCGTGCTGCTCCAGTACCCGGGTGCCTCCGGCGCCGTCCGTGACATCAAGCCCGTCATCGAGCAGGCCCACGAGCTCGGCGCGATCGTCACCGTCGCCGCCGACCTGCTCGCCCTGACCCTGCTGACCTCGCCCGGTGACCTCGGCGCGGACATCGCCGTCGGCACCACGCAGCGCTTCGGTGTACCGATGGGCTTCGGTGGACCGCACGCCGGCTTCATGGCTGTGCGTGAGAAGTTCGCCCGCAGCCTGCCCGGCCGCCTCGTGGGTGTCTCCGTCGACGCGGACGGAAACAAGGCCTACCGCCTCGCCCTGCAGACCCGCGAGCAGCACATCCGTCGCGAGAAGGCCACCAGCAACATCTGCACCGCGCAGGTACTGCTCGCCGTGATGGCTGGGATGTACGCGGTCTACCACGGCCCCGACGGCTTGCGGACGATCGCGCAGCGCACCCACCGCTACGCCACGATCCTGGCCGAGGGCCTGCGCGCGGCCGGGGTGGACGTCGAGACCGGCGCCTACTTCGACACGCTCACTGTGCGTGTTCCCGGCAAGGCGTCGGATGTCGTGGCCGACGCCCGTGACCGTGGGGTCAACCTGCGTCTTGTCGATGCCGACAGGGTCTCCCTCGCCTGCGACGAGACCACCACACGTGCGCAGCTCGCCGCCGTCTGGGCCGCCTTCGGCGCCGACGCCGACATCGAGGCGCTGGACGCCGCTGCCGCCGACGCGCTGCCCGAGTCCCTGCTGCGCACCGATGAGATCCTCACCCACCCGGTCTTCCACCAGCACCGCTCCGAGACCGCGATGCTGCGCTATCTGCGCAAGCTCGCCGACCGTGACTACGCGCTGGACCGCGGCATGATCCCGCTCGGCTCCTGCACCATGAAGCTGAACGCGACCACCGAGATGGAGTCGATCACCTGGCCCGAGTTCGGCGCGCTGCACCCGTTCGCGCCGGCCGAGCAGGCGGAGGGCTACCTCACGCTGATCCGTGAGCTGGAGGAGCGCCTCGCCGAGGTCACCGGCTACGACGCGGTCTCCATCCAGCCGAACGCGGGCTCGCAGGGCGAGTTCGCGGGCCTGCTCGCCGTGCGCGCGTACCACCGGGCCAACGGCGACGAGCAGCGGACCGTCTGCCTCATTCCGTCTTCCGCGCACGGCACCAACGCCGCGAGCGCCGTGATGGCGGGCATGAAGGTCATCGTGGTGAAGACCGCCGACGACGGTGAGGTCGACGTCGAGGACCTCCGCGCCAAGATCGAGAAGCACCGCGACGAGCTCGCCGTGCTCATGATCACTTACCCGTCGACGCACGGTGTGTTCGAGGAGCACGTCGCCGACATCTGTGCCGAGGTGCACGATGCGGGCGGTCAGGTGTACGTCGACGGCGCCAACCTCAACGCGCTGGTCGGTCTTGCCAAGCCCGGTCGGTTCGGCGGCGACGTCTCGCACCTGAACCTGCACAAGACCTTCTGCATCCCGCACGGCGGCGGTGGCCCCGGTGTCGGCCCGGTCGGCGTGCGCGCCCATCTGGCGCCGTACCTGCCGAACCACCCGCTGCAGCCCGGCGCGGGCCCCGAGACCGGTGTCGGACCGATCTCGGCCGCGCCGTGGGGCTCGGCCGGTATTCTCCCGATCTCCTGGGCGTACGTACGCCTGATGGGCGGGGAGGGCCTCAAGCACGCGACGCAGGTCGCCGTACTCGCGGCCAACTACATCGCCAAGCGTCTCGAACCGCACTACCCGATTCTGTACACCGGCCCGGCCGGTCTGGTCGCGCACGAGTGCATCGTGGATCTGCGGCCGATCTCCAAGGCGACCGGGGTCAGCGTCGACGACATCGCCAAGCGTCTGATCGACTACGGCTTCCACTCGCCGACCATGTCGTTCCCGGTGGCGGGCACGCTGATGATCGAGCCGACCGAGAGCGAGAACCTCGCCGAGCTCGACCGGTTCTGCGACACGATGATCGCCATCCGCGGCGAGGTCGAGAAGGTGGCCTCCGGCGAATGGAGTGCGGAAGACAACCCGCTGACCAACGCCCCGCACACCGCCGCCATCCTCGGCGGGGAGTGGACGCACGCGTACAGCCGCGAGACGGCCGTCTTCCCGGCCGGAGTCTCGGCCGCCGACAAGTACTGGCCGCCGGTGCGCCGGATCGACGGTGCGTTCGGTGACCGCAACCTCGTCTGCTCCTGCCCGCCGCTGGACGAGTACGACAACTGACCCACCCGTTCGGGTGTGACCCGGACATGCGTCGGGGCCGGTTCGGAGATCTTCTCCGGGCCGGCCCCATTTCTTACGGGCCACGCTCAGGCGGCCTTCATCACCCGGCCGGCGTCCAGCGGCCGGTGCGGAGCGATGATCTGCCCGTCCGGGAGCAGCTCACCGGTGTCCTCGAAGAGCAGGACGCCGTTGCACAGCAGGCTCCAGCCCTGTTCCGGGTGGTGTGCCATCAGGCGTGCGGCTTCCCGGTCGGCTGAGTCGGCTGTCGGGCAAGGTGGCTTGTGCTGGCACATGGCTGGGTTCTTTCGCTGCGTTGTAGTGGGTGTCCTGCGGCTTGATGAGGTGTTCATGGCCGCCCCCCGTATCTGTCGGTCCGGTTCCAGTGTTGCCCCACGGGCGCCAATCCGCAGGGATTTCGCGGCAGCGGTGCTCCTACTCTCATGACGCGTCACCCGGGCGGACGGTTCAACACAACTGCACTGTCCCTTCGGGTGGTTCGGGGTGGCCGGACCGGACTAGTCCGGATGGTCCCGGGGGCGCCCCGCTGTCCCGCGCTGCGTGTCCCGCAGTACTGTGCCCCGCCACCGGAAACGGCGACGGGGCACAGTACTGCGTGCCGGAGGCGGGACGGGGTCAGGCGGGTGAACCGAGCAGGGGGCCGGGGCCGGGGGTGATGCGCAGGGTCATCACGGGGAGTAGATCGGCGACCCGGTGCGCGCGGTGTGCCGCGATACCCGGTGGGGCGGGAGCCAGCGGTACCAGAAGATCGGTGGGGGCGAGGGTGCCACCCGACGGGTCGGCCTCGATGTCCTCGTGCAGCCACAGCGTCAGCATGTAGAGCTCCGGGATCGACAGCAGCCGGGGCTGGTAGCGGGGTGTCACCGTCTCCGTCTGGCGCAGGGCGAGCTCGGTCGATGCGATGTAAGGACCCTCGAAGAAGTGCGAGAAGGCCCAGCCGTCCGGAGTGAGCATGGTGTCGGCCGCGGCGACGGCCCGCTCCGAGCTGCGGATCAGGAAGCGCCACGCGGTCAGCCGGGTGCGTGGTGCGAGCCCGTTCGGGCCGATCCGGTCCAGCACATGGACGGGGAGCGGAAGTTCGGGGCTCAGAGGTCCCTGGACGGACCGGAGAGCCGGGGTGCGGGCCTCGAGGACTGCGGTGGGTGAACCGAGTGCCGCGAGGACGCTGCGCAGTGCAGGCGCGGGAGCCGGGGGAACATGCAGCGGCATAGTGGGTCGCCTCTCACTTCGGAGACACGGTGATGCGTGGGCGGGTGCAGACGGCGCTGTCGGCGTGCGGGGCCAGAGGAGCCGGTGACTGGGCCGGTGCGTCAACTCTCTGCCTCGTCCGCGGAGTTTATACGACACGTGTTCACGCGGTGTTTCCACTAGCCGCCGCAGGTATTGCCGGCAAGGCGGTATCGAGACTTTATTATGCGGAGATTCTGTTGATTCGAGGTGAGCCGCGCAGCCGCTACCTGGTGTTTTTCCGCAGCCGCGGTAGGCCGAATCGCGTCGGCGTTTTCACCACCACCGGCCGGTGGAAAATGCACCGTGCCGCATGCCGTCGGAATGTGCCCGGACGGTCGCCATCAGATTACTGGGTCCGCGCCGTCCATGAGGGCGTTATGGATCACATCCCCTGGGCATTATCGATCGTGACGCGAGCGGCCTGGGCCGCGGGCCGCCCACTTGCGGAGGGACGCTTCGATGGGGGAGAAGGTCGTGGCGGGCGCCTTTGATCTGTCCGATCGGCAGAGGTACCGGAGGAAACTCCACCTGTGCCTGGAGGGGCTGGGGAGGCTCCTGGCGGAGCAGAGGTTCGACCGCCCCCGCAACCTCATGGGCATGGAGATCGAGCTCAATCTGGCGGGTTCGGACGGCCTGCCCCGGATGATGAATGCGCAGGTGCTCGAGCGGATCGCGAGCCGTGATTTCCAGACCGAACTCGGGATGTTCAATCTGGAAGTGAACATAGTTCCGCATCACCTGGCCGGGCGTGTTTTCGATCAGCTGGCCGAGGAGCTCAGGACCGGTCTCGGATATGCGCATCGGAAGGCGGGCGAGGTCGCTGCCGGGATCATGATGATCGGAATACTGCCGACCCTCGGCAGCGCGGACCTGGTCGCGGCGAACCTCTCGGACGTGGACCGCTACACGCTGCTCAACGATCAGATAGTGGCGGCGCGCGGCGAGGATTTTGCCCTCGATATCGAAGGCGTGGAGCGATTGGTCTGCACCGCCACTTCGATCACACCCGAAGCGGCCTGTACATCGGTCCAGCTGCATCTGCAGGTCACCCCGGCGCGTTTCGCGGACGTGTGGAACGCCGCCCAGGCCGTCGCCGCCGTTCAGATCGCCCTCGGCGCCAACTCGCCCTTTCTGTTCGGCAGGGAGCTGTGGCGGGAGTCGCGGCCGCCGCTCTTCCAGCAGGCCACCGACACCAGGCCGCCCGAACTGCAGAACCAGGGGGTGCGCCCGAGGACCTGGTTCGGCGAGCGATGGATCAGCTCGGCGTACGAGCTCTTCGAGGAGAACCTGCGCTACTTCCCGCCGCTGCTCCCGATCTGCGACGGGGAGGACCCGCTGCGGGTGCTCGACGAGGGCGGCGTGCCGGGTCTCCAGGAGCTCGTGCTGCACAACGGTACGGTCTACCGCTGGAACCGGCCGGTGTACGGCCTGGCCGACGGCGTACCCCATCTCCGTGTCGAGAACCGTGTCCTGCCCGCCGGGCCGACCGTCACCGACGTGATCGCCAACGCCGCGCTCTACTACGGCCTGGTGCGGGCGCTCGCCGAGGAGTCCCGTCCGGTGTGGACCAGGCTGCCGTTCGCCGCGGCGGCCGAGAACTTCGACACCGCCTGCCGCCGAGGCATCGACGCCGAGCTGGTCTGGCCCCGGCCGGGGCGGTCGGGCGGGCTGACGCGGGTGGCGGCCGTCACGCTCGTACGGGACGAACTGCTGCTGCTCGCCGCGGCGGGGCTCGACGCCTGGAACATCGAGCCCGCGGACCGCGACCGCTACCTCGGGGTCATCGAGGAGCGCTGCAAACGGCGGGTGAACGGGGCGTCCTGGCAGGTGGACACGTACCACCGGGGGTTGGACGCCGGGCTCGGCCGGGACGCGGCGCTCGCGGCCACCACCCGCCGGTACGCCGAGTTGATGCACTCCGGCGATCCGGTGCACAGCTGGCCGGTGGGTCTCCCCGTGTCGTAGCCCGATGGGTGTGCCTCGGCGTGCCCGGCGTCTGCCGCCTCCGGCCGGTGCCCGCCCGGGCACGGCTGTTCAGTGCGGCGGCGCGGCGGAGAACCGTCCCCGCTGTAATCCGTCGGGTAGTCGTCGGGCAAGCTGTGACGTCCCGTGTCGGTGGTGCCGCTCCTTGAGGATGAACAAGGAAAAAGGGGACCACACCATCGTCAGTGATGGTCGTCCCCGGCCGGTCGCGCATGATTTTCGTACCTGCATTCGAGACCGCAGCGGGACGCGGGGAGTGGGATGAGATGCGAATGCACAACTGAAGGCAGGTGTACAGGTGACGGAGGGGCGCGTGGCTGATTCTTGTCCCCGAGAGGCCGTGTCACGGCGGATCCTGCGGTCCGAAACGGTGCTGGTGCTGGCTCTCTCGCTGGGTGCCAGCGGAGTCTCTGCTCTGATCAGTTTTGTCGGATCACTGACGAAACCAGGGGGTTTGAAGCATCAGGCCGCGACGCTCAACAGTTCATATGCCCCGGGACGACCATGGCTGGATCTCGCTTGGCAGCTCTTCGGCATCGCCACGGCCCTGATCCCCGTGGCGCTGGTGGCGCATCTGCTGACAAGGGAGGGCGCGGGCCTGCGGGCCATCGGCTTCGGCCGGACCAGACCCGGGTCGGACCTGGGGCGCGGCACGGTGATCGCGGCGGGCATCGGCAGCGCCGGGCTGGCCTTCTATCTGGTGGCGCGGGCCGCCGGCTTCAACCTCACGGTGGTTCCGGAGTCGCTGCCCGACGTGTGGTGGAAGTTCCCGGTACTGATCCTCTCCGCACTCCAGAACGCCGTGCTGGAGGAAGTGATCGTCGTCGGGTATCTGCTGCGCAGACTCGGGCAGTTGGGGTGGACGCCGATGGCAGCCCTGGTGGCGAGTTCGGTGCTGCGCGGCTCGTACCACCTGTATCAGGGGATCGGTGGGTTCATCGGCAACATGGTGATGGGCGTCGTCTTCGTGCTGCTGTACCGGCGTTGGGGGCGTGTCGGGCCCCTGGTCGCGGCGCATGCGCTGCTCGACATCGGAGCGTTCGTCGGATACGCGCTGCTGGCCGGCAAGGTGGGGTGGCTGCCCACGCCGTGAGCGGACGGCGCGCAAGCAGGGGGCGTACCGATCATTGCGTACGCCCCCTCGTCTCGTCGGTCAGAACGTGGTCAGCAGTTCTCCGTCGACGACTGTCACCGCGCTGCCCGTCAGCAGTGTGCGGTCACCGCGCAGCGATGTTCGGACCAGACCGGAACGGGCGGAGGCCTGCAGGCCGGTCAGCTCGTCACGGCCGAACCGGGCCGACCAGAAGGGGGCCAGTGCGGTGTGGGCGCTGCCGGTGACCGGGTCCTCGTCGATACCGACCTGGGGGAAGAAGCCGCGGGAGACGTAGTCGTAGCCACGGGCCGGGTCCTCGGCGGCGGCCGTGGCGACGATGCCGCGCCGTGAGCAGGCGGCCAGCGCGGCGAAGTCCGGGGTCAGTCCGCGTACGGACTCCTCGTCGGCCAGTTCGACGAGGAGGTCGCCGATGTGGGCGCCGGTGTCGTGGACGGACAGCGGTTCCGCGCCCAGGGCGACGGCCAGCCCGGCCGGGGTGGAGGCCGGCGTGAGCGGGGCTGTGGGGAAGCCGAGTGTGAGCGAGCCGTCCGGGTGGGCGGTGGAGGTGAGGATCCCGCAGCGGGCGGCGAAGCGCACCGTTCCGCCGGCCGTTCCGGTCGTGCGCAGGACGTGGGCCGTGGCGAGGGTGGCGTGCCCGCACATGTCCACTTCGGTGGCCGGGGTGAACCAGCGCAGCGCCCAGTCCGCCTCTCCGCCCGGCGGCAGGGGGTGCGCGAAGGCGGTCTCGGAGAGATTCATCTCCAGAGCGACCTGCTGGAGCCGGTCGGCTTCGGGGAAGGTGTCGGAGTCCAGGAGCAGGACGGCTGCGGGGTTGCCGGTGAACGGGCGGTCGGTGAACGCGTCGACGATTCGGATCCTCATGGGATGACCGTAGAGGTTCTGGAGAGCGGCGGACCAAGGCCAATTCCAGGCCGCCGGCCTGGGATTCCGAGAGCCGCACCGGGGCGCTACGGCCGGCGCCCCCACGCGGAGACGAGCGGAGCGGTGGCCAGGTCGAGGCGTCCGGTGGCGACGTTCTTCAGGTGCCGGTCGATCTCCTCCTCGGTGGCGAGACCCGACGTCACGAGCCGGTCGCGGATCTGGCGCACGGTGGCGGCCTCAAGGACGGTGCACGCCGGTGAGGTGATAGGGAAGTACGCATCGGCCTGCACATCGTCCAGACCCGCCTCGCGCAGCAGCCGGGGCAGGGTCCGGCCGTAGGCGAGGTCTGCACCGCGGGCCGCCATGAGTTCGCGGAAGCCTGACCGGAGGCGATTGGCGAGGCGCTGTTCGGGGCCCGACTCGTCCGGGCACAGCAGCGGCTGCAACCCGGGGTCGGCGTCCTCCAGGAGGAGTGCACCACCGGGCCGCAGCGCCTGAATCATGCGGCGCAGCGCCTCGGCACGGTCGGTGACGTGTACCAGGACCAGCCGGGCATGGACCAGGTCGAAGCTGCCGGGAGGCGGGGGATCGGCGGCGACATCGTGGCGCAGTACCTCGACGACGTCGTCCGCGGCGCCCTGCGCCCACGACACATCGATGTCCGTCGCGACCACGGCGCCGGTCGGACCGACTCGCGCGGCCAGGCCGGCGGGAACGGAGGGGCCGCCGGCTCCGACCTCCCAGCAGCGCATGCCCGCGGTGATACCGAGCCGGTCGACATGCCGGAAGGTCACCGGGTCGAAGAGTTCGGCGAGGGCGCCGAAGCGGATGCCCGCCTCGTTCTGCCGGTTGTCGAGCAGGTAGCCGTGGTCCGGGCCGTGCCCGTGCTCCGGGCCGGGTGCAGTCATGTCGCATCGCCCTCCGTCGTGTGCGCCTCGGGGCAAGTATGCAAGGCAAGGTCCTTCCGAAGCGATTGTCGTAAGAGCGATTCCGATATATCGTTGACGCATCGCGACAGATCAGCGATGGGAGGAGCGTAGCGATGCGTTCACATGGACACGAGCATGAGCACGGACATGGGCGCTGCGGGCCCGGTCATCACGGTCGGGGTGACTTCGAGGGCCGCCGTGCCGCATTCGGGCAGTTCGGACCCCCGTTCGGCGGTGGCCCCTTCGGTGGCGGCCCCTTCGGCGGGGGGCGCGGTCGCGGTGGCGGCCGGGGAAGGGCGCGGCGTGGTGACGTACGGGCTTCGATCCTGGCGCTGCTGAAGGACCGGCCGATGCACGGGTACGAGATGATCCAGGAGATCGGCGAGCGCAGCGGCGGGGCCTGGCGGCCCAGCCCCGGCTCGGTCTATCCGACCCTTCAGCTGCTGGAGGACGAGGGGTTGATCGTCAGCGCGAGCGAGGGCGGCAAGAAGCTGTTCACGCTCACCGACGCCGGCCGCGCCGAGGCGGAATCCGGGCCCGACGCGCCATGGGAGGAGGCCGGGCGCGGGATCGACTGGGAGAGCGTCAACGAGATCCGGCAAGCCGGCTTCGGTTTGATGGAGGCATTCGGCCAGGTCTGGAAGACCGGCTCGGCCGATCAGCGCCAGAAGGCGCTGTCGCTGATCAATGACGCCCGGAAGAAGCTCTATCTGATCCTTGCCGACGAGCAATGACCCGAGGAGTGGTCCCGGCGAAGGGCCCTGTGGCTGAGCCGCGGGGCCCTTCGTTCGTCCGGTGGTGGTCAGGCGGCGACCAGGCCGCCCAGCTTGCGCAGCGACTCCACGAGTGCGGCGGTCGCCGAGTCCTTGAGCTTGCCCGCCATCAGGGAGACCGCGGCTCCGGTGAACTCTCCGTCGATCCGGACCATGGTGGCATCGCCGTCGGGTGTCAGTGAGTAGCGCATCGCCAGATCGACACCCATCGGCCCCTTGCCCTTGGTGGTCAGCAGTCGGGCGGTCTCCAGCTCCGCCACGGTCCAGGTCACCTCGGCGGGGAAGCCCATGAGCTTCATGTTCTCCTCGTAGGTGGCCGCGAGTTCGAGTGTGGCCGGGCCGCCCTTGGGGAAGCTGGTGTGGGTGGCGTTCCACTGGCCGTACGTGGTGAAGTCCGTCAGCTGGGCCCAGACCTTCTCGGCCGGCGCTTCGACGCGCGTTTCGGCACTGACTTCGGCCATGCGACCACCCCTTCTCGTCGGGTTACCGTGTCGCGGAACGTAGCCGTAGTGGCGAAAACATTCAATACTGATGAACTGTCAGATCTGTTGGATCCGCTCTGTGTGCCGGATTGGCGCCGCGTCGAGCCGGTCGGCGATGCGAGGGTGCAGGCCGTCGGCGTGGCAGTGGAACGCCGCCCGGAACGGGTTGGCGGGCAGGGCGTCACGGAGAGCGTGGACGCGGTGGACGTACTCCCGTCCGTCGATCGCCGGCAGGGCGACCGATCGGCTCGCCTCTGGTGCTCCTTTCCGGTCGCCGCCGTACACGTGGTGTGGGGGACCTGTGCGGGCGGCTCGCGGAGCGCAGGGCAAGGCGGCGCGCGCCGTTTCCGGCAATCGGATCCGCGAATGACGAGATCTCATCCGTAAGGAGGAGGAACCGCTCTGGTGTCCCCAACTTCGGCGGGATGTGTAAATGGGCCCTTCCGGGGATGCTCAGGCACCCAGGGACTGATGGGGTGAGAGGTGTGCAAAACCGGACGCCGCAGATTCCTCAGCAGCCCGCACCGAACCGCGCTGAACCCGGAGCCACACTCACCGTGGAACTGGCCTCGGTGGTGACGGGTGCCCGCAGGCGCGCCCTGCGCGACGGTGACCGGCAGATCGACACGGCTCATCTGCTGCATTCCCTCATCGAGTCGGATCCAGAGGTCCGCACCGCCTTCGAGGGCGGACCGCAGCTCGCGAAGGTGCTCGGCTACCTCGTGCAGCGCTCCATCGGTTACGGGCTTCGCTGGCAGGGCACCGTGGAGGACTCCGGCGCGGTTCCGGTCGTCACTCAGATGGCGGCCGAGGCAGGGGACGCAGGGGTGGAGGGCTGGTCGCCCTCGGCTCTGTCGGCGATGGCCGGTGCCAGGGAGCGCGCGGAGCTTCGCGGGGACGTGCGGGCCGGCGGGCTCGATCTGCTCGCGGCACTGGCCGCCGACCCGGAATGCAGGGCTGTCGAGGTGCTGGAGCGGGCCGGTGTCGATGCGGTGCGGCTCGCCGGCCGGATCGTCGATGCGCCGGGCGGGGGCTGACAGCCCCTCGTCGCGCGGGCGCCTCGGCGTGGCGGTTTCCGCCAGGGTGTTGCCGGCCCGCCATGGCGGTGGTGCGGTGGCTCTGTCAGGGCTGTGATGGCCGGTCGTTTCCGTGCGGGGGCTCCGTCAGTGCTGTGAGAGCGGGTCGCAGCAGGATGGCCAGATGGTCGGCCGGGGTGCCGCGGTGGGCGTCGATGCCGGTCGGCGGTTCCGCCTTCACCATCCCCGGACTGCCGGTACTCCACATCCGGGACGGACTGATCACGCGGGTACGCGACTACCTGGACGGGCTGGCCGTCGCCCGGATCGGAGAGCGCGTGCGGTAGTGCGACAGTCAGGGGCCGCGGTGGTATCGGTGTGTTACGCGCGACAGCGGTCACCGGGGTGACGCTCATGACGGCAGCTGTCATGATGTGCCGATGCACGCGTCTCAGGGGAGAAGCGCCGGCCTGGGACTAGCCCTGGCCTCGGCGTTCGCATTCGGTGGTTCCGGGGTGGCGGCCAAGCCGCTGATCGAGGCAGGGCTCGACCCGCTCCATGTGGTATGGCTACGGGTGGCGGGTGCCGCCCTCGTCATGCTTCCCGTGGCGTGGCGTCACCGGGATCTCGTACGCAGCCGTCCCGTGCTGCTCCTGGGCTTCGGCCTGCTCGCCGTCGCGGGCGTCCAGGCCTGCTACTTCGCCGCGATCTCCCGTATACCCGTCGGTGTCGCGCTGCTGGTCGAATATCTGGCGCCCGCGCTCGTCCTCGGCTGGGTCCGGTTCGTGCAGCGCCGTCCTGTCACTCGGGCCGCCGCGGTCGGCGTCGTTCTCGCGGTCGGCGGTCTCGCCTGTGTGGTCGAGGTGTGGTCCGGGCTGAGCTTCGATGCGGTCGGGCTGCTGCTTGCCCTCGGTGCCGCCTGCTGTCAGGTCGGCTACTTCGTCCTCTCGGACCCGGGGAGCGGGGACACGGCGGCGGGCGCGGAGCCTCCGCATCCGGTCGGTGTCATCGCGTACGGACTGTTGATCGGTGCAGCCGTCCTCACGGTGGTGGCACGGCCCTGGGGAATGGACTGGTCGGTCCTCGGCGGCAGCACCGGCATGAACGGCGCGGAGGTTCCCGCCTGGTTGCTGCTCGGCTGGATCGTGCTGCTCGCCACCGTCATCGCCTATGTGACCGGCGTGATCTCGGTACGGCTGCTGTCTCCTGCGGTGGCGGGTGTCGTTGCCTGCCTGGAGGCGGTCATCGCTACCGTGCTCGCCTGGGTGCTGCTCGGGGAACATCTTGCAGCGCCGCAGCTCATCGGCGGCGCCATGGTGCTGATCGGTGCGTTCATCGCCCAGTCGTCGACGCCCAAGGCCCCCTCCGGCCCCGTGGCGTCGGGGGTGGGCGCGGGAGGCGACCGGGATGCCGTCGAGGAGTTGTCCGCCCGCCCTGCCGCCACGTAAGGTGCCGATCATGCATCTCACTGTGCTTCCGCCGCCCGCCGCCTGACGCGGGCCGCCACTCCTGACGAAGACCAGGCTCGGGAAGGCCCCGAGCGGATCGTCGCTGCCCGCGTGCCGAGCCGAGCGACCACCATCTGTTTTCTTCAGGAGAAGTGCACGTGCCGAATCCTGCCTCCCGCCTGCCCGTCGGGCGGAGCCTGTTCTATCTGATCGTCGCCGGGGTGGCCTGGGGGACCGCGGGGGCTGCCGCCTCGCTGATCTTCCGGGTCAGCGATCTCGGCCCTCTCGCCCTCTCGTTCTGGCGCTGCGTCGGCGGTCTCGTGCTGCTGCTCGCCGCGCTCGTGCTGCGGCCACGACGCGCAGCAGTCTCCGCCGAGTCGCGGCGGCGCCGTCTGCTGCGCATCCTCGGGACCGGCCTCGGCCTCACCCTGTTCCAGAGCGCCTACTTCGCGGCCGTCGAAGCGACCGGTCTCGCGGTCGGGACCGTCGTCACCCTCGGCGCCGGGCCCGTACTCATCGCCGTCGGCGCGCGGCTGACCATGGGGGAGCGGCTCGGCGGCGGGGGGCTCGCCGCGGTGCTGGGCGCGCTCGCCGGGCTCGCCGTGCTGGTGCTCGGCGGTGAAGGCGCTGCGGTGCGTCCTGCCGGGGTCGCACTGGCGCTGCTCTCCGCCTCCGGATACGCCGCCATCACCCTGCTGACCCGGTGGCTCGGCCGCGACGGCGGTGGCTCGGACCCGCTCGCCACCAGCGCGTGGGCCTTCGGGATCGGTGCGCTCGGGCTGCTGCCGATGGCGGCTGCGGAAGGACTTGTGCCGCACACCGCGGACGCCGCCCAGGTGGTGTGGCTGCTGGTGTACGTGGCGGCCGTCCCTACCGCGCTCGCCTACGCCCTCTACTTCGCGGGCGCTGCGGTGGTGCGGGCCGCCACGGTGTCCGTGATCATGCTGCTCGAACCGGTGAGTGCCGCGGTCATCGCTGTCGTCGTGCTCCGGGAGCAGCTCACCGCGGCCACGGTGGCCGGCACGCTGCTGCTCCTCACGGCGGTCGCGGGGCTCGCCGTCGCTGAGACGCGCAGTGCGGCGAGTGCCCGCCGCCGGGCAGCCGTTCCCGTCTGACGGTGCCGGGGGCGGCCACCGGTGGTGGCCGCCCCCGGGCATCAGAGAACGGTCAGATAGTCGGGCACCGCGATAGCCGGATCGAGGTCGTCCGACGGCTGCGGCGCATGGTAGCCGCGGGCCAGCGGAACGACGCCCGCCCAGTGCGGCAGCGCGAGATCGTCCGGATCGTCGTTCGGGCCTCCGGTGCGCACCTTTGCGGACACCTCGTCGAGGTCCAGCCGGATCACGGCCGTCGCGGCGAGCTCCTTGGTGTTCGCCGGGCGGGAGTCCGCGGTCCGGCCCGGGACGACATGGTCGACGATCGCGTCGAGCGCGGTACGCCGCTCCTCCGGGTCGGTCACCGTGCGGGCGATGCCGTGGACCACCACGGAGCGGTAGTTGATCGAGTGGTGGAAGGCGGAGCGGGCCAGCACCAGCCCGTCGACATGCGTCACCGTGAGGCAGACGGGCAGGCCGGGGTCCGTCTCGCCGGCCTGCCGAAGCGGCCGCGAGCCGGTCGAGCCGTGTATGTACAGCCGCTCGCCGATCCGGCCGAAGAGCGTGGGCAGGACGACCGGTGCGCCGCCGCGGACGAAGCCGAGATGGCAGAGGTAGGCCTCGTCGAGTATCGAGTGGACCAGCTCCCGGTCGTACGAGGCCCGCTCCCGGGAGCGGGTCGGGACGGTCCGCTCGGTCGGTTCGTACGGGGCTGCTGCCTCCGGGCCCGTGGTCTGCGGCGGTGCGGTGTCCGGCATGGCCAACTCCATTGCACTAGTGCATAATCGTCTTTGTGCTAGAAGAGTATCGGATCGTCGGGCGGCGTGCATCGGAGATTGCCGCGAGTGTCGAGCGAGCAGTCGGGTCGGGTGAGCTCGCGCCCGGGCAAGTGCTGCCGCCCATGCGCGAGTTGGCCGCCCAATTGGAGGTCAATCCGAATACGGTCGCGGCCGCCTACCGCACCCTTCGCGAGCGCGGGGTGATCGAGACGGCCGGTCGCCGGGGGAGTCGGGTGCGTCCGCGCCCCGCCAGTACGGCGCGTGGCTCGCTCCGGGTCGAGGCGCCGCCCGGGGCTCGCGATCTGGGAGAGGGGAACCCTGATCCGGCGTTGCTGCCACCACTGGACGAGGCGTTCGCGGCGGCCACGCGGGCGTATGCGGAGCGGCCGGGGATGTACGGAGAAGCGCCGGTGGACCCGGAGTTCGCCGCACTGGCACGCGCCGCCCTCGATGCCGACGGGGTGCCGGCCGGGCCCGTGGCCGTCACCTCCGGATCCTTGGACGCGATCGAGCGGGTGCTGGTCGCTCATCTCAAGCCCGGTGACGCGGTCGCCGTCGAGGACCCCGGCTGGGGCTCCCTGCTCGATCTCGTACCGGCGCTGGGTCTGCGTCCCGTGCCGCTCCCTGTGGACGACGAGGGGCCATTGCCCGATGCCGTCGAAGGGGCGCTCAGCGCCGGTGCCCGTGCACTCGTGGTGACGGACCGTGCGCAGAATCCGACAGGTGCCGCTGTCGGGGCGGCGCGCGCCGAGGAGTTGCGCCGCGTTCTCGCCGGTCACCGCGGAGTGCTGCTGATCGAGGACGATCACGGGCACGCCATCGTCGATCTGCCGCTGCATCCGCTGGCGGGTGTCACGGACCGGTGGGCGTTCGTGCGGTCGGTCGCCAAGGCGTACGGGCCCGATCTGCGGGTTGCCGTGCTGACCGGGGACGCGGTCACGGTCGACCGGGTCCTGGGGCGGCAGGGGCTGGGGCCCGGCTGGGTCAGCAGGCTCCTGCAGCGGGCAGTGGCGCACCTGCTGACTTCGGGCGCCGTCGACACCGACGCGGTCGCCCGGTCGTACGGGGAGCGGCGGGACGCGCTCGTCCGGGCGCTGAAGGAGCGCGGTGTCGAGGCACACGGCCGCAGCGGTATGAATGTGTGGGTGCCGGTGAGCGACGAGACCGGGACCGTCGCCCGGCTGCTGGGCGCGGGCTGGGCGGTGGCGCCCGGGGCGAGGTTCCGGCTCGCCGCACCGCAGGGGGTCCGGCTCACCGTGTCACCGCTCACCGCGGCCGACATCGAGCCGCTGGCGGATGCGGTGGCGGCAGCGGCAGGACCGCTCCGCCCGATGAATTACGGCTGAGCCGGGTGGCGTTCGGGGGGACGGGGTGAGCGGTTCGGGCCCGGACGCGGTGGTCCGACGGGGCGGGGTGAGCGGTCAGGACTTGGGCTTACGGGCTCTGCTCTGAGTCAGGGCGGCGCCCGTCAGGACGATCACGGCGCCGACCGGGGTGTTCCAGGTCAACTGTTCGCCGAGCAGGGCGACCCCGGCCGCGGTGGCGATGACCGGAATGAAGTACGTGACCATCTGCGCGGTCGTCGGTCCGACCTCCTCGACCAGGCCGTACTGCATCAGCACCGCAAGGCCCGTACCGAGCGCCCCCAGCGCGACGACGGCGAGCGTCGGCAGCAGGGGGAAGCCTTCCGGGGCCGACGTGAACAGAGGGGTGACCAGGGCGATCTGCACGGTGCCGAGGAAGAGCTGGCTTCCGGTCAGGGCGAGGGTGGACGACCCGCTGCCCGCCAGGGTCCTGCGGACGTAGATCCAGCCGACCGGGTAGCTGAGGGAGGCGAGGAGTGCCATCGCCGTGCCGCTGAAGTCCAGCCCGGAGAAGCCCTGCCAGGCGCCCAGCACCGTCAGCACACCGAGGAAGCCGAGGCCGAGTCCCGCCACGCGGCGACGGGTCGGCCGGTCCTCGGAGAGCGCGACGAGGGACAGCGCCATGCCCCACAGCGGCGAGGTGGCGTTGCAGATGCCGGCCAGTGTCGACGGGATGGTCTGTTCAGAGTAGGCGAAGAGCGAGAACGGCAGCGCGTTGAGGAAGAACGCGGCGACGGTGAGGTGGCCCCAGGTGCGGGCGGTGCGCGGCAGCCGCTCACGGCGCACCACCATGGCGACGGCCAGCACCGCCGTCCCCGACAGCAGTCGGCCGAGCGTCACCTGGAACGGGGCGTACGCCTCGGTGCCGACCTTGATCAGGAGAAAGCTGAAGCCCCAGATGAGCGACAGCGCCGCGAAGCGGATCCGCCAGTCCAGTGCGGGGCGGCGCGCGGAGGAGGGGGCGGGAACGCCGGTCGCCCGGGTGGGGGCGGCGGTCGAGGTGGGGGCGGTCATGAGGACAACGATGACGAATTCAACCGCGTAGGACAAGTGAGACTTTGTGCAAGCCTTCGCGTAGCATCGCTTACATGTTGAACCTCGAGCGACTGCGCACCCTGGATGCCCTCGCCCGCTTCGGTTCGGTGAGCGGCGCGGCCGAGTTCCTGCATGTCACCACGTCGGCAGTCTCCCAGCAGTTGGCCAAACTGGAGCGCGAAGTGAGGCAGCAGCTCCTCGCCAGGAACGGCCGCGGGGTCCGGCTCACCGACGCGGGGCAGCTGCTCGCCGACCATGCCGCGAGGATTCTGTCCCAGGTCGAGCTGGCGCAGTCCGACATCGAGGCCCAGCGCGGAGAGGTGGTGGGCGAGATCCGGCTCGGCGCGTTTCCCACCGCAGCGCGCGGACTGTTCCCGGCGATGCTTGCCACGCTGCGCGCGGATCACCCCGAACTGAAGGTGAGCACCGCCGAGTTGGAGCCGGAAGCCGGCATCCGTGCCGTGATGCGGGGCGATATCGACTTGGCGGTGGTGCTCGACTGGAGCAACAAGAGGCTGCCGGTCCCCGGCGGTCTGGCGATGGCCGAACTGCTCGACGACGCACCGGACATCGCGATGCCGGCCGATCACCCGCTCGCGGACCGTACGGAAGTGGATCTGGAGGACTTCGCCGACGACGACTGGATCTCCTGGCCGGAGGGCGAGTTCTGTCACGACTGGCTGATGTTCACGCTGCGCTCCAAGGGAATCGAGCCGCGCATTGCCCATCTCGCGGGCGAACACCACACCCAGCTCGCACTGATCGCCGTCGGGGTGGGCGTCTGCGTTTCGCCCCGGCTGGGGCGGGGGGCTGCGCCGGACAGGGTGCGGCTCGTGCCCGTGCGGCAGAAGATGAGACGGCACGTCCACGCCGTGTGGCGGGCGGACGCGGACCGCCGCCCGTCGATCAGGGCGGCGGTTGCGGCCCTGCGTGCGGCGGGCCGGGATTTCGACGCTCCGTTGAACAGGGACGGTGCGGCCTGACCTCGTGGCGGCGAGGCGGTGGAATCAGGCCGGGTATGCCAGCTTCCGGAAGTCCCAGGAGGTGATCGCCTCCGGGGTGAGCCGCAGCCACGCGTGCCGCCCGTCGTGCGGCATCACGTCCGTCCCGAAGTACTTCGCCGCGAACAGCCGCTCCGGGAAGTCCAGTTCGAGACATGCCTCGCCGGTACGAGGGGCCTCGCCGACGAAGGCCGCCTCGCCCGAGAGCTCGACGCCACGCAGCTCTCCGTACTCCACCCCGTCGTCGACAACCACTGCGATCTTCGGGTCCTGGCGCAGCTGTGACCAGCGCAGGGACCGGGTGATCGAGTACAGCCAGAGCGAGGTGCCGTCCCAGGTGAACCAGAGTGCGCCGATGTGCGGGCGGCCGTCGGCGGAGACGGTGGCGACCCGACAGGTGCGCTGCTCCGCGAGGTATGTGTCGCGTTCCGCGTCCGTCATCATGATCCGACGGCCCCGTCGCTGAATGGCGGCCATGGGGCGCCCCTTCCAATGAGCTGACTAGGTGTCAGGAATGATGGATCCTCTTCCCTCCTGGCGCAATGGCCGTTAGCCTCGCGCGCCCGGCCGTCAGCAGAAAGACCGCCTGTAGACACCAGGAGCCATCGAGAGGGGCAGCCGTGCCGTCCAGGGAACAGCTCGCCGAGCAGCTCGATCCGGCCACCACCGTGCTTCTGACGGTCGAGTGCCAGCAGGGCGTCGTGGGCCCTGACAGCGCACTGCCCGAACTCGCCGAGGAAGCAAGCGGATCCGGCGCCCTCCACCATGTCGCCCGGCTGGTCGCAGCCGCCCACGAGGCCGGTGTCCAGGTGCTGCACGCGGTCGCCGAACGGCGCCCCGACGGGCGCGGTGCCAACCACAACGCCCGCCTCTTCCGGGCCGCCGGGCGCCTGCCCGTGCAGCAGCACCCCGGCACCACGGCGGTCCGGATCGCCGCGTCCATCGAGGTGGCCGACGAGGACATCGTCGTACGCAGGCTGCACGGCCTCTCGCCCATCGCCGGCACCGATGTGGACGCGCTGCTGCGCAATCTCGGCTGCCGCACCCTCGTCGTCACCGGCGTCTCGGCCAATGTCGCCATCCCCAACGCCGTCTTCGACGCGGTGAACCTCGGGTACACGGCGGTCGTGCCGTCCGACGCCATCGCGGGGGTGCCCGCCGACTACACCCCCGCGATGATCCGCAACACGCTCGCTCTCGTCGCCACCGTCACCACCACGCAGGACGTGCTGGGCTGCTGGCGGAGCCCCCAAAGGGCCAGGTCCTGACCTACGAGGCGAGTGTGATCGAGTCGCCCTCGACCTTGATCGAAGCGGCGGGCAGCGGTTCGGTGGCCGGGCCCGCCGACACACTGCCCGTCGCGGCGTCGAACTTGCTGCCGTGACAAGGGCAGTTGATCGTGCCGCCCGAGACGCTCGACACCGCGCACCCCTGATGCGTGCACTTCGAGGAGAACGCCTTGAACTCCCCGGCCTTCGGCTGCGTGACGACGACACCCTTGTCGGCGAAGACCTTCCCGCCGCCCTCGGGGATGTCGGCGGTCTTCGCCAGGACGCCCGCAGCACCCCCGGCACCGGCCTGTTCGACGGCAGCCGAGCCGCCCGAGTCCTTCGAGCCGCCGCACGCGGTGAGTACGGTGGCCACTCCGACGGCACCGGCGGCTGCGATGACGGTGCGACGCCCGGGACGGACCCCGTGCTCCTGCGATGCGCTCATGCCGGCATTCCCTTCCGTGTTGTTCATGGCTTCGACCAGGGATACGCGCGGTCGATGTCCCGTGTTCAACGATCGAGGGATTTTTTCAGGAAGTCCCGCTCCAGGACCAACAGATGGGCGGCCGTCTCCTCCTGGGTGACCAGGTGGGTCGCCCCGGAGAGCGGCAGCACCGTGTGCGGTCGTCCCGCCGCCAGCAGCGCGGCGGAGAACCGTAGCATGTGGGCGACGGTCACATTGTCGTCGGCGAGTCCGTGGACCAGCATGAGCGGACGCGTCAGCCGGTGCGCCTCGGTCAGCAGCGAATTGCGCTCGTACGTCTCCGGGTCCACCTCCGGATGGCCGAGAAACCGCTCCTCCCAGTGGGTGTCGTACAGCCGCCGGTCGGTCGGTGCGGCGCCCGCGACCGCCGCGTGGAACACCTCCGGGTGACGCAGTACGGCCGCGGCCGCGAGATAGCCGCTGAACGACCAGCCGCGCATCGCCACCCTCCCCGGGTCCAGTTGCGGATACCGCGCGACCGCCGCGTGCAGCGCGTCCATCTGATCCCGCAGGACAGCCGTCAGCCGGTCGCCCCGCACGGATTTCTCCCACGCCTTGCCGCGCCCCGGAGTGCCACGCCCGTCCGTGACCAGCACCGCGAACCCCTGCTCGGCGAACCACTGGGCGACTGCCGTCCACCAGCCGCGCGCCTGCAGCACCAACTGCATCCCATGGCCCGCGTACGGGCTGAGCAGGACGGGCAGACGGTCGTCGCCGGGGCGGTGCCAGGACGGCAGGTACAGGTGGCTGCGCAGTTCCCGCTCTCCCAGGCTCAGCGCGAGGGGCCGCGGGGTGACCACGGGAGTCTCGGCGAGGACTCCGATCCGCCCCGCCGGCGCACCGTCGCGCAGCACCGACACCGTCTGCCCGTCGGGGGTCCTGCTGTCCAGTACGAGCGTGGGGCCGCCTGCGGCGGCCGTGTGCACACCCGGCGTCCCACTGATGCGGACGGGACCGTCGCCGGTCGACCCCACCGCGCACGACCAGATGTGGATGTCCGTCGGCTCCTCGCTCGCGGTGAAGAACACCCGGTCATCGACGGCGCCGACGACCTCGCGGACCTCCAGTCCCGGCGGTGTCGTACGGCCGTCGATGTCCAGCCCCTGGGTGTCGCCGCCGGGCTGCGCGGGGACGACGAGCGCCCCGGAGGCGAGGCGCAGCGGCGTACCCGGCCGGAGCGCGACCCACGCGGGATCGTGGGCGCGGTGCAGAGTCCGGGTCTCTCCCGTGGCCGGATTCACCGCCAGGACGTACACCGAGCGCTGATCACGCGTCTGTACGGAGACCAGCGGACCGTGCCGGTCCCATGCGGCCGTGGCGACATACTCGAACGCCGGGTCCGTCCAGGTCCCCTGCGGGTGGTCCTCGCCCGCGGCCGTGGGCAGCCGCACCGCGACCCGTTCGCCCGACACCCGCACCACGTGCAGTGACACCTCCGCGTTCGCCGTGCCCGCCGCCGGGTACGCCACCGCGCGTGGCGGACGCTCCGGATTCGCCGGATCGCTGATGTACCTGCGCTGTACCATCGAGGTGTCCACGCGTGCCACCAGCAGCGCATCGCTGTCGGGGGACCACCAGTAGCCGCGTGGGCGCCCGAGCGACTCGGCCGACACATAGTCGGAGAGCCCGTACGTCACGTGCCCCGTCCGCTCCTCCGGTACGGCCACCGGCCGGTCGTCGGTCCCGTCGCTCCGCACCGTCCGCAGTGCGCCCCCGGAGACGTACGCGATCAAGGCGCCATCGGGCGAGGGCCGCGGATCGACCACGGATCCAGCGGTGGCGACCCGGCGCGGGGTGCCTCCGTCCGTCCGTACCACCCAGAGCTCGCCCTGGAGGGCGAAGGCGACGAGCCGGACTTCGGCGTCCGTCGCGTACGACACCACTCCGGTCGACGTTTCCCTGGCCCGCTCCCGGCGTGCCAGCTCCTCTTCCGGTACCTCGCCGGGGTCCGCGTCTTTGCGCCGGAGGGCAGGTGGGTCGGCGAGTATCCGCTCACCTCCGTTCTCATGCAGCCACAGGCGACTCACCGGGTCGGTGCCGCCCGTCGTCCTGAGGAAAAGGACCTGCCCGCCGTCGGGCGACACGGTGAACTGCCGGGGCACCCCGAGCGAGAAACGCCTGGTGCGGGCGGTTTGGAACGGCAGTCCACCGGCGGGGGCTGAGGCGGCTTCGGCCGTGGTCATCTCGGTGTTCCTCTCGGTCGTGATCCGCTGCTGCGACCAGCATCGAGGCAGGTACCGGGTGTCGCGCAACGCATTTACGACGGCCGTGACGACCTGCTCGTGGCCGAACTGCACGAGGGCCCGTGGCCACATCCCGGCCGACGATCCGATGACAGCTGATGCCCGACCGATACGGAGGACCACCGAGTGAACACAGCTGAACCGGATTCGGACGACAGTCACCCTCACTTTCGGCACCTCATCGAGAGGGTGACCGAACATCACCGCCGTGCTCAGGCCGAGCGTGAGGAATCCGCCCTGGAGGACGCGATCGGTGATGCGGCGTTCGGCCTGGCGGCCGACATCGCGCACCCCATGGCCCGCCAGGCGGAATCCGGGTACGACCTTGACACGGATCTCGGCATCGACCCACGGTAGTGCCCGTTTGCCGGTTCCGAGATTTTCCGGCCCACCGGTTCAGGTGGGCCGGAGTACGTTCAGCGAGCGGCCGCCCATGAGTCGTGCGCCCAGTCCATGAAGCTGGTCCAGCGAATCTCCGGGTGGGCATTGCGGAGCGCGGGGATGTCGACGCGATAGCCAGGGCCGTTCAGGAACGTCCACATCGCATGCATGTCCGGATTGCCGATCGCTGCCAGCGGTACTTGTTCATGCCGGACCTCCCGCCCCAGCGCCGCACCGAGCGAGGCCGCCATCTGCCGGGGAGTGGGTGCATCGCCCGCCAGCTCAATACGGCGCCCGACGTAGGAAGCGGGGTTGATCAGCACTTCCGTTGCGAACGCGCCGAGGTCGGGGCGGGCAAGCTGCTGCAGCGGCCGATCGGGCGGCAGCGGCAGATCAAGAACGCCGTCGTGGATGCGCTCTGCTCCGCCCAGCGCGTTGTCGAAGAAATATGTCGGCCCCAGAATCGTGTACGGCACATCGCCGGAGGCCAGCTCAGCTTCGATGCGCGCCTTGCTCTCGAAATGCGGTACCCCGCTGTCCTGGTCGGCCCCGGCCACGGAGCTGAACACAAGATGCGGCACGCGCTTCTCCGTCGCGGCGGACAGGATCGCCCGCCCCTGCTCCACC
The DNA here is from genome assembly GCF_040704695.1 of Streptomyces sp. NPDC048411. Classification (NCBI taxonomy): domain Bacteria; kingdom Bacillati; phylum Actinomycetota; class Actinomycetes; order Kitasatosporales; family Streptomycetaceae; genus Streptomyces; species Streptomyces sp. NPDC048411. Next base: position 30,490 of record NZ_JBEZKL010000035.1, on the reverse strand, counting down.
TCCGCGTTCACGCCGGCTTCGAAGGGCGTGGTGAACGCGAAGACACCCGACACGCCGCTCATCGCCGCGGCGAGCGACGCACGGTCGCTCAGCGATCCGGCCACCACTTCGACGCCCTGCTCGGCCAGTTCCCGCGCGGCCGCGCGGTCCGGGTCACGAACCAGCGCCCGGACCCGGGCGCGGCGGCCCAGCAGCGCGTTCGTCACGGCCCTGCCCTGTCCACCGGTTGCCGCAAGCACCAAAATCGGATCGTCGTCCATGGAAGAACTCCCTTCCTCGTATGCGGAAATGGACCATCAGCCTGCCCGATGCCCAGCGTCCGGCGCGAACGCCACACCAGCATCACGGCACGCCCGACGCCCCGCCGTCCGCGGTCCCGCCGGGCTCAGGAGCGGACCAGCGGGGTGTCCACCAGGTGTTCGGCCAGGAACCAGGCCTGCAGTTCGCCGGTGCGGATGACCTGTGAGACCAGCAGGTCGTTGGTGCCGTCGTCGCCGAGTTCGGCGGTGCGGGCAGCCGCGTCATGGGCCGCCGTCAGGATGGTCTCGTGGGCCTCGAGCAGCCGCGAGAGCATCGCCGGGACCTCCTCCACACCGTCCGGCGGGCGCGGAATCGACGTGATCTCGGCGACGTGCCGCGGATCGCCGACGGCGACCCCGCCGAGGGTCTGGACGCGTTCGGCGAGGGTGTCGACGAGTTCCAGCTGCTCGCCCGCGTGTTTGTCCAGGAGCAGGTGCAGTTGGTAGAAGGTCACGCCCCGCATGATCCAGTGGTGCTTCTTGTAGAGGCCGTAGAGGATCTGGGTGTCGGCCAGCACCTTGTTCAAGCGCTGGCAGGAGTACATGCGCGCCTCGTACGACAGGGCGACGGGGAACTGCTTGACGGTTCCGAACTCCTGGATGACCGAGCCCTCCTGGTGCAGCCACGGCTGACTGCTTGTGGGCGTGGAACTTGCGGACATGGCGAGCCTCCTGCTGATGCGGTGCTGTGAATACGCGGTCGACGCTAGGGCTGAATCGGCAGCAACATTGCCAGGGAGTGCACGCGTAGGTGTCCGTCAGTGCACGAGATGTCGTCGACAGAATTTCATCGGCCGACGCCACGAAGACATTTTTAAGGACGCAAGGACGGGCCATGGTCTTCCGGCCGCTCCGGCTTTACGAACAGCGCACCCCTTATGTTCTCGCAGTGCACGATGCCGGCCTGTTGCTCGCCCATCGCCATTGCCGTGGTGAGTGTCCCAGTAGCTGAATTTCACCGGCGGGGCGTACCGTCTGAATGGCCACGAGGCGATGAGTCGAAAACACCGCACGCCGTGTGGGGTGGCCGGCACCGGCAGAAGCCATTGGTCACCCCCACCGCACCATGTCCCGTCACGATGCCGCCGGCATCGCGATCGGACGACGCGCCCGCGGGTACCCAGTCCGGGTTGGGGTATCCCCTGCTCGAACGGAGTTAAGAGCTTGGGGAAGGACGGCACCGCCCCCACACGACCGGAGTGATCGTGCGGGGCATCGGACCGCCCAGGCCGGACCAGGCACCCGAGGACGTGACGGAACCCGCCCACCCGCAACGGACCGGCCCCCTGGAGAGCCGTCACCGAACGGGACGCGAAAGCGGGAACCCAGCGCATCCAACACCGTGCGGGATGCGCCCAGTACACAGCAGTGGGTCCAGGACACACTCATGCGCACTGGATAGGAACGGTCTTGGCTACCCTCCGGGGAGCCCACGCGTCGCTCAGCGCATGGCGACACCGCACACCCCCCGACCCGCATCTATGGCTGTCCGCCCCATGGGGGAGGTCTCCCGCGCCGCCCTACCGTGGCGGACCTGGACCACAGAGCCCACCCCGGACGGGAGAGCCGCGATGCGCAGAGTAACGAGCACCCTGCTCGGCCTGCTTCTCACACTGCTGAGCCTCGGAGCAGCCACCACACCGGCCCACGCCGCCCCACCCACCTATCTCACCCTCGAAGCCACTTACACCACCGTTGCCAACGGCTGGGATCGCGTCGACCGCTACCTCGACACCACCAGCGGTTTTCATTCCGAGCAGTACCCCCCGGACGGCCGTGGCGACCAGGACGGCCAGCGACGCACCTTCTTCAGCGGCGTCAAGCAGCCCTACTCCGGCCGTTTTCTCCTCTACTCCGCCCCCGGCTGGAACAGAGGCAGTCACCAGACCCCCGTCCTCCTCGTCCACGGCGCCAACGACAACGCCGACCGCGCCTGGGCCAACCCCGGCGAAGCCGGTGGCTACGGCTGCGGCACCATCTCCTGCCCCAGCACCGGACTCATGCAGTACCTCACCGACCGCGGCTACCGCGTCTTCGCGATCAACTTCGCCCATAAGCAGGGCGACAACCTGATGCAGGCCCAGCAGGTCGGCGACGCCATCGCCGTCATCAAGGACCGGCTCGGCGTCAGCCAGGTAGACCTCGTCGGCTGGAGCAAGGGGGAGATGTCTGCCCGAGCCTACGTCTCCTCACTGCACCCCACGTGGGGACGTCCCTACGCCGGAGACGTACGCCGCCTCATCACTCTCGGCGGCCCCAACGGCGGCTACGACTACCCCTACGCCCACGGCTGGGCCCACGACTTCAGCGTCTGGCCCCAATGCGGCGGCAGCGTCAACGCCCCCTCGCCCCACCTCTACATGACCTGCTACGGCACCTACACCGCCCACCCCGAATTCGCCTTCACTCCCACCAACGGCTACGACGTCTATCCCGGACAGCGCCAGATGCTCGCCCGCTGGGACACCGCCTACGGCATCGACATGACCCAACAAGACTGGTACACCACCTACCACGGCGGCCAGGGCTTCTACACCTCCGGCAGTGGCATCCAGACCGCCATCGACGCCGGCTCCCTGATCACCCCCCTCCACAAGGCAGGCATCCCCGGCGCCGTCGCCACCTACCTCCTCGCCGGCGGATCCCCCAACGTCCTCGGCATCTACAACGAGAACCGCGGCCCCAGCGACGGCGTGGTCTTCGTCAACAGTGCCCTCGACCGCACCGGCATCGCCAACGTTGCCGGCACCTCCCTCATCACCACCGCCAACCACCTCCAACTCGGCTGGCACTCCTCCGCCTGCGCCCAGATCGCCGCCTGGCTCGGCTGACCTGCCACTCCCCAAGGACAAACCATGACCACGCCCGCACTCCTCCCCGGCATCCACGCTCGACTCATCACCACCCCCCGGCTCACCCTCAACCTCCTCGAACTCCCCGACCGGACCGGCGAACCCGTCCTCTTCGTCCACGGCAACGTCTCCGCCGCCACCTTCTGGCAGCAGGCCATGCTCGACCTGCCCGACGCCTATCGCCCCCTCGCCGTCGACCTCCGCGGATTCGGCGGCACCGACCCCCTTCCCATCGACGCCACCCACGGCCTCCGGGACTACAGCGACGACCTCACCGCCCTACGCGACACCCTCGCCCTCGACCGCGTCCACCTCGTCGGCTGGAGCATGGGCGGCGGCATCGCCCTCCAGCACCTCCGCGATCACCCCACTGCCGTCCGCAGTCTCACCCTCGTCAACCCCGTCTCCCCCTACGGCTTCGGCGGCACCCACGGCCCCGACGGCCGACTCAACCACCACGACGGCGCCGGCTCCGGCGCAGGCACCGTCAACCCCGAATTCGTCCAGCGCCTCACCGAAGGAGACCGCAGCGAGGACTCACCACTCTCCCCCCGCGCTGTCCTTGCCTCCAGCTACGTAAAACCGCCGCTCCGCCCCGCACTCGAGGACTCCTTCGTCGACGCCATGCTCTCCACCCGCACCGGAGACGACCACTACCCCGGCGACACTCGTCCCAGCGACCACTGGCCCGGCACCGCCCCCGGCCCCCGAGGTGTCCTCAACGCCATGGCCCCCACCCACTTCCGTATTGACGACCTGCACCGGATCGACCCCAAACCGCCCATCGGCTGGATCCGCGGCACCGACGATCTCATCGTCTCCGACACCTCGCTCTTCGACCTCGCCCACCTCGGCGCACTCGGCGCCGTTCCCGGCTGGCCCGGCGCCTACCACTGCCCTGCCCAACCCATGCTCGCCCAGACCCGCCACGCACTCGATCACTACGCCGCCGCGGGCGGCCACGTCCGCGAAACTGCCATCCCCGACGCCGGCCACGCCGTACACATCGACAAACCCAAGGAGTTCACGGCCGCCCTCCTGGACACCCTCACCGCAGGCCGGTGAAGCGGCCTGGCACAAGGCCACCGCGGGGTGATGACCGGCCGGTCGCCTTCGGCCCGGCTGGCTCTGTTCACGAGTTTCGGTTCTGGCTCAACGTCCGTGACGCACGCATGCTGAGCGGTGATCGGCGGTCGGGCTGGTCTTCGGGGAGTTGCCCGAAAATGATCAGTGGCGATCTTGGATGGCTGACAGTTCGGTGTCGCGGAAGATAGCGCTCTGGTTGGAGGAGCCGCTGTCCCCGTCGACCGCGGACGTATGGGTGCATTCGGTGAAGGTGAACAGCGAGTCGATACGTATCCAGGCAAGTTGTTGAGCCTACGAGACACAGGACTGACCGCCCTTGCGGTCTCGCTGGCCGGGACGGGGCCGGTGCGCAGCCGTTCCGGCACCGGCCGGGCGACACACCAAAGCTCTGCTCGACAGGCGAGGAAGGTCAGCCGAAGTCGTTGACCTGGTACACCGTCCGGGGACCGGTTGCCTGCCACTGTTCTGCGCTCAGCAGCCGGGTCCGTTCGGCGATCTGGCGCAGGGCGGCGACGGCCCGGTCCGTGAAGAGCCCGCCGCTGTATCCGACGTAGGCAATGACGCCGGGCACCGGCTCCCAGGCCAGCAGGCCGCTGCCGCCCAGCTCGGATGTGGCGGTCGCGGACTTGCCGCGCACCGATCCCGCCGCCTGGGTCTTCACGGCGTACAGCCGATCCTCGAACCCGCCCCCGCGGGCGACGCCTGTGTAGATCAGGCCGTTGGAGAGCTCCGTAGGCTCTCCCAGGGCATCCGAGCCGTAGCGGGCCTCATTCAGGTCACGGGGCCGTGACATGCCGGTGGCTGCCACCGAGAGCCCGGGCGGTGGTTCGACCGTGGGCCGGCCGGCCACGACGACCGTCGCGGCTGCGATCCTGATCAGTTCGCGCTCCGACAGGTCACCCCGGATCCGTGCGTACGCACCATCGGCCGGCCATGTGATCGCGCCGTCGCCGACCGATCCTGCAACACCGCCGACCCTGACCGCGCGTCCCTGGCCAGGCGCGGGCACCGGGAACGTCACCACCGCGCCGTTCCTCCCCAGCGAGCCGTCGGGGCGCCGCACCACCACCGTCCAGGGGCCTCCGCCTGCCGTGCGGTCGCGCCGGATCAGCGTGGAGCCCCTGCTCACGGAGGCTCCTGCGACCACCAGGCCAGGCGTCCGATCGGGCGAGGCTGTGGCGTCGGGGCCGTCCGGGAAGACGCTGTCGGATCGTGAGGGCGGTGAGGACGCCGGTGCCGGAACTGCCTGGCGTGGCTTGTCACGCCCGCCCACCGCGACGATGCCCGTCGCGAGGACGGCGGCCGATATCACGGTCACTCCCGCCGCCGTCATCCAGCGAGGCGGCGTCCACCGCGGCCGATCCGGGCCGCTGCTGAGAATCTCCCCCATGCGCACACTTTCCTCCGCGGATGCGCCGCCGTACAGCACGGGTCGGCAACTCCCTGACCTCGCGGAAGAGCTGGAGCACGAGGACGGCGGGATCGGCGGCCCGGCTAGTGCGGAGGTTGGTCGCGGGAGGGGCCGACGAGGGTCGGCCGGTAGCGCGGGGCCCGGCGCATGGCTTCGGGTTCCCGGGTGCGTGCGTAGCGTTTGACGGTGTTGCGGGCGAGGCCCTGGCGGCGGGCGCATTCGAGCAGGCCGACGCCCTTGTCGAGAAGGTCGTGGACCTGGTGCCACCGTTCGCGGGTGGTCCGCTCGCGCACTCTCTCGGGGCGGGGCGGGTTGACGGTGGCCCAGCAGGAGCTGTGGGAGCGGACCTCGGCCAGGGCCTTGTCACAGAGGTTGTGCCACAGGTGCGATCGGTCGCTGACCTGAACAGCGTCGGCTTGAGAGCGACGTCGTCCACGCCGAGAACCCGCGGGACCCGGAGCGGGGGCAGAGGCAGCCGCACGAGCATCTGCAGTGCGGTCGAGCGCGACACCGCGGCGGCCAGAGCTCGGGACAGGCGGGCGCCCGCCCGGCACGCTCACTCCTTGACCACCCAGCCGAGCTGGTCGGTGAGCCGGTTCGTCCGACGCTGGTAGCGGCCCAGCAGGCCGGGCACCTGCTCACGGAACGTCTGCCGCGGGCAGCCCGGCACCGGGCACACCAGGGGCCGCCCCCTGACCGACACCACTGCCCGCCTGCCGTCCACCGGCACGTCCGCCACCGTCCGGCCATGGAAGCCGTGACAGACCCCCGCCATATGAGGGGTCGGGGAGTGGTCCGGTGCGACAGCTTGCGGAAGTGTCAGATGCCGGGCGGCTGGATTCGGCTGTAGATGAGTCCGCCACTGGTGCCGCCCGGGGTGGTGACCGTGACCTGGACGGGTCCTGCGGTTCCGGGTGGTGTGGTGGCGGTGACCTGGGTGGCCGAGACCACCGTGAACGACGCCGCCGTACCGCCGAAGGTCACCGCGGTCGTCCCGGTCAGATTGGTGCCGGTCAGGGTCACCACGGTCCCACCCGAGACCGGCCCCTGACTCGGAGCAACTGCGGTGAGGTTCGGCGCCGCGACATAGGTGTAGGAAAGTCCGTTGCTGGTACCGCCCGGGGTGGTCACCGTGATGTTGACTGTGCCGCTGCCGACGGGGGCGAGCGCGGTGATCTGGGTGGCGGAGTCCACTGTGAACGACGCCGCCGTACCGTCGAAGCTCACCGCGGTCGTCCCGATCAGGTTGGTGCCGGTCAGGGTCACCGAAGCCCCACCCGAGACCGGCCCCTGACTGGAAGAAAGCGCGGTGAGAGTCGGCGGGTCGACGAAAAAGTAGGAGAGACCGTTGCTGGTGCCGCCCGGGGTGGTGACCGTGACCTGGACGGGGCCTGCGGTTCCGGGTGGTGTGGTGGCGGTGATCTGGGTGGCGGAGACCACCGTGAACGACGCCGCCGCCGTGGCACCAAACCTCACTGCGGTCGTCCCGGTCAGGTTGGTGCCGGTCAGGGTCACCGTAGCCCCGCCCGAGACCGGCCCCTGGCTCGGAGCCGCGGACGTGAGGGCCGGCGCGTTGATGTAGAAGTAGGCGAGGCCGCCACTGGTGCCGCCTGGGGTGGTGACCGTGACCTGGACGGGGCCTGCGGTTCCGGGTGGTGTGGTGGCGGTGATCTGGGTGGCGGAGACCACCGTGAACGACGCCGCCGCCGTACCACCGAACTTCACCGCGGTTGTCCAGGTCAGGTTGGTGCCGGTGAGAGTCACCACGGTCCCGCCCGAAACCGGCCCCTGATTCGGAGCAAGCCCGGTGAGGTTCGGCGCCGCGACATAGGTGTAGGAAAGTCCGTTGCTGGTACCGCCCGGGGTGGTCACCGTGATGTTGACTGTGCCGCTGCCGACGGGGGCGAGCGCGGTGATCTGGGTGGCGGAGACCACCGTGAACGACGCCGCCGCCGTACCACCGAAGCTCACCGCGGTTGCCGCAGTCAGATTGGTGCCCGTCAGAATCACCGTCCCGCCGGGCCCCTGACTCGGGGAAAGCGCGGTGAGAGTCGGCGCATTGAGGAAGAAGTAGGAGAGACCGCTGCTGGTGCCGCCTGGGGTGGTGACCGTGACCTGGGTGGGTCCGGCGGTTCCGGGTGGTGTGGTGGCGGTGATCTGGGTGGCGGAGACCGCTGTGAACGACGCCGCCGCGCCTCCGAAGCTCACCGCGGTCGCCCCGGTCAGATTGGTGCCCGTCAGCGTCGATGTCGCCCCACCCGAGACCGGCCCCTGATTCGGAGCAACCGCGCTGAGGGTCGGCGCGGCGGGGAGGGAGAAGGAGAGGCTGTTGCTGGTGCCCCCCGGGGTGGTGACCGCGACTTGCACGGTACCGCTACTCGCAGGAGACGTAGCCGAGATGGCCGTGTCTGACAGGACATCGAACGACACCGCGTTGTCCGTTCCGAACCTCACCGCCGTCGCACCCGTGAAACCACTCCCGCGGAGATTGACCGTGGTACATCCTGAGCCGGAGCGTTGATCGGGATGGACAACGGTCAACGTCGGCGTGGGCAGGGTTGCCGCTACTGCGGCCGCCGAGTGGGGCTGTTGCGACATGTCTGTGGTACCTCTCTGCCAAGGGTCAACGGCGGGCGCCGGTCGGCGCCTGCGGGATGTGACGGTGAGCGCCCGAACAGAGGCAGGGGATGCCTCTCTGTCCGAGTTGTCTGGCTGCCCGAGCCCGGTGGACGTGTCGGGATCAGGAGCCTCAGATACCGGAACCGGCCACGTACGTGAAACCGCCCGTCACGGTGGCGATGCCGCCGGAGGTGGGGCCGGAGTTGGGTGCCACCGGTGACGGTGACGCCGGCCGTCCCCGCGGTCCCCGTCGGCACGGTGACGTTGAGCAGGCTGTCGGACACCACGGTCGGGACCGCGCTGTTGGGAGCGAAGTGGATGGCACTCGCGGTGGACAGCCCGGTCCCCATGGTGCTGATGCTGTGCCCGCCCGCGCCGGCCCCGGAGGCGGCGCTCAGGGAAGCCATGAACGGCGCGCCGACCGAGGTGCCCGGTGTTCGCGGTGATGGTGGCCGACTTGGTGCCGAACGTCACCGTGCTGGCGTTGGTGCGGTTGGTTCCGGTGCCCGTCACCGTGGTCCCGTCGCCCGGCGATGGCGCTCGGTCGTACGGCCGTTACCGGGTGGTCGCTGTTTTCCACTGTGTCGCCCGAGTGTGTCAAGTGGCCCGGTACGGGCCGGTGGAGCGGAGTAACGGGTCGCGGCCCCCGGCCCAGAAGGGGTTCCGGGCCGGGGGCCCTTGGAGGAGCGAAGGTGGCATCCTGCGGAGCTACCTCGCCCGCTCCCGCTAGGGCGGGTCCCTGAACGTGATCGCGTCGTGAGGGCGCGGTCAGATGCCGGGACCGGTGACGTACGTGAACGCGCCGGTGGCGGTCGCGCTGCCCGCGCCGTTGCTCACGACGACGTCGACGAGGCCTGCGGTTCCGGGCGGGGTGACGGCGGACACCGTCGTGTCGGAAACCACCGTGAAGGGCGCCGGTGTGCCTCCGAAGGTGACCTCGGTGGTGGTCGCAAGGCTGGTTCCGGTGATGGTCACCGCTGTGCCTCCCGACGTCGGACCGGAGGCCGGAGCCACCGCCGTCACGGTCGGCTCTGCGACGTACGCGTACGACAGGCCGTTGTTGGTGCCGCCCGCCGTTGTGACGCTGACACCGACCGCGCCCGCGGCGCCGGCGGGTGCGACCACAGTGATACGACTGTCGGACACCACCGTTGGTACGGCTGTGTTGGCGCCGAAGGAGACGCTGCTGGCAGTGGAGAGGCCGGTTCCCGTGAGGGTGACGGTCTCACCCCCCGCGGTCGACCCGGAGTTCGGACTGATGGACTGCTTGAAGGGCGCCCCCACGTAGAAGAAGGGGATCGGGTTGCTCGTCCCCCCCACAGTGGTCACAGTGACGCCGACCGCCCCGTTGCCGGACGGAGAGACGGCAGTGACCTGGGTGGGCGAGACATTGGTGACGGCGGTCGCGGACCGGGTGCCGAAAAGCACCGCGGTGGTACCGGAGAGATTTGTGCCGGTGATGGTGACGAGAGTGCCGCCGCCGCTGGATCCCTGGTTCGGACTGATGGGCATGACATTCCTCCTTCGCTCGAAATGGGGTACATTTCCGAGCAGTGAGTGAGGCGTTCGGTTCGCCGTACGCACCATGCGATGAGGCGCTCCCCCCCGGGCCAAGTGCTTTGCAATGGCCCTGTGCTGATGTTCGATTGGCGGTGTAGGGCCGCCGGAGCACAGTCCGAGTCACCAAGGTGGGGAGGGATCCTGCAAGTGTTTGCTGCCGCAGGATCGGGAGCGCTTTATCGCAAAACTTGAGCATCCGTACGGCTCGCCGATTAGGTTACGAGAATTAACCCACCAGGGTGAATCGGAACACAAGGCCTCAAGGTCGGAAGTCAGTCATTCGATTGAGTGCTCAGGAGTGAAACCCGGCACACTCATAGCGCATTCACGAATAGCCGTTTATAGCTATATATGACTGGCGGCACGGGAAATTCACTTCCCGGGATCACTGTCCGGTATCCGTTCGGCCGCCCCTGTCAGGTGCCGAGATCCCTGCTGTTCGACGCCAGTGGCCGCTCCGCGTCTGGTGCACCATGAGTCCGCGGTGCGTCCCCAGCCCTCGTCCGACGGAATGACTCACAGGAGCGCGCCCGCCACGATCCAGATGACCGCCAGGACCAGGAACTCGGTGACGATGTCGGTCCAGTGCCGGCGTGTGACATGGATCAGCACTTCGTCCTCGGCAGGATAGCTGTCTGCAGAAACCGCGGCTGGACTCCTGGCACGCCGCGTGAGGAGCCGGTACGGGGCAGCGGTGTTCGACTCGGCGACACTCAGGGGAGGTGGCGTGTTCATGTCCCGCTCCTAACGTCGGCGGCCCGAGTCACACATTTTCGAGGGGAATCTCCCGAGCATGCGACGTAGACCTGTGAAGACGCTGACGGTCCTGGCCCTGACCGGCGCCGTGGCCGCCGGTACGGCGATCACCGCCAACTCCGCTCCCCAGCACGACGGTCAAGGGAAGGAGATACGCAACGTCATCTACCTGCTCGGTGACGGAATGGGCCGCACGCACGTCACGGCCGGCCGCGACCGCTACTACGGGGCGGCCGGCAAACTCAACATGGAGCGCCTGCCGTACACGGGCGCGGTCGCCACCTACGCCGTCGAGAAGGGCAGCGAGCAGCCCGCGCTGGTCACCGACTCGGCCAGCTCGGCCACCGCGTGGTCGTCCGGCGTCAAGACGTACAACGCGGCGATCGGCGTCGACACGTACGAGAAGAAGGTGTCGACGCTGATGGAGGAGGCCAAGTCGGCCGGCTTCGCCACGGGAAACGTCTCCACCGCCGAGATCACCGACGCCACTCCGGCGGCCCAGTTCAGCCACGCGCTGCTGCGCGGCTGCCAGGGCCCGGTCTACTCCGACGCCGCCTGCCTGCCGAAGAAGGCCGACGGCACGTATGAGCCGGCGCCCACGGACAAGACGCTGATCACGCCGATCGCCGAGCAGATCGCCCGCAACGGCACGGCGGACGTGATTCTCGGCGGCGGCCTCGCCCGCTTCGAGCCGGACGACCAGAAGGCGCTGCAGGCGCAGGGCTATCAGGTGCTCGGCAGCTTCGGCGACCCGTCGCTGCCGGCGCAGACCGCCGCCAGCCAGAAGGTCGCCACCAAGACCGACCTGGACATGGCCCAGGGCAAGAAGGTCATCGGCCTGTTCAACCGGGGCAACCTGACCGTCGAGCAGGCGAAGGCCTCCCTGCCCGCGGACGCCCCGCAGAAGCAGGAGCCGACACTGGCGGACATGACCAAGAAGTCCCTTTCGCTGCTGAACGGCCGCTCGAAGAAGGGCTTCCTGCTCCAGGTCGAGGGCGCCCAGATCGACAAGCGCTCGCACGCCAACGACGCCGCCCAGACGCTCGCCGAGGTCAAGGCGTTCGACGACGCGGTCAAGGCGGCGTACGACTTCGCGAAGAAGGACGGCCACACCCTGGTCGTCGTCACGGCCGACCACGAGTGCGCCGGCTTCAACATCATCGAGAAGGGCACCTACACCAACGCCGAGGCCGTCGCGCCCCCGGCCAACACCGACGCGGGCAACCCGGCCAACAACAGCACCCCGTCCCGCTCGTCCTCCGGCGCCAAGGATGCGGCCCGCTCCAGCGGCATCGTCAACGGCGCAGGCTCCGGCGACGCGAAGAACTTCGCGCCCGCCACGTTCCGTACGCCCGACGACCCGAAGGATGTGAAGGACGGCAGCGTAGACGCCAGCCTCTGGCTGACCTACCTGTCCGGCAACCACACCGGCGCCGACGTGCCCATCTACGCCTACGGTCCGAACGGCAGCGCCTTCGCCGCCAGCCAGAACAACACCGAGCTGTACGGAAAGCTGTACCGCTCGCTGTTCGGCACCGCGCCCCAGCACGACTGACCTCTTTGAGGTCGGGGCCGGGAGGGTTTCCCCCTCCCGGCCCCGGCCCGGATGCATCTGGAGTACGACGATGAGACACCTCACCCGCTCTCAGGCGTTCGCCACACTGGGCGCCGTCATGCTGGCGGCCCTCACCGGCTGCAGCACTGCCGCGGACGCCGACCGCGCCGAGGCGAAGCCATCGCCGACGCTCACTCCGGCCGCCCTGCCCGCCCCGCGTTCCGCCCCTGCCCCGGCTCTCACACTCACCTCACTGCCAAAGCGGGGCGAAGTCCGTGTCGAGGAGGGACCGTTCACCGACCGGGTACGCGTCACCCGTCTCGCCCTCACGAAGAAGCCGACAGTCACCGGCCATGTGGCCATCACCTCTGATGTCAGTGACGTCCTCGCCCTGGAACTACGTGCCGCTTACTACGACGCCGACGGCCACCTGCTGGGCACGGGCAGTTTCCAGTACCAGGAAGAAGGAGAGGACGCGCACGGCGACGACCATCATGACGGCCCGCGCGCGGCCGGGGACGGCATCGACTTCACCGTGCCCGCGAAGAAACTCACCGGCACTCCGGCCACCGCGGTGATCTCCGTCCCCGTACTGGTCAACGAGTAGCCGTCCCAAGGCGGTAGCTGACGGAACACCGCGGCGCGCGACGGTCCCGCCCAACCAGTGCCGCCTGTACGACGCCTTCCGCACCATCTGTACGGTTGCGCAACCACACATCGCGTCACTGGGCCCAACGAGTCCGGGTTCGTCGTCGAGCGGTCCACGGACAACGGCGTGACGTTCAGTCAGGTCGGCACGGCCCCGGCCCGCAAGAACACCGGAACGGTCACGTTCGTGGACGGCACCGTCGCACTGGGGTCGACCTACCGGTACCGGGTCTCGGCGGTGAACATCGCCGGGCGCGGCACGACGCCTCCCGTTTCGGTCAAGGTGTCGGCCCCCGTCGGTGCCGGCAGGCCCGTCGGCAGGGCAGTCCGGGTCGGCGGCAAGGAAAGGATCCTGATGACCAGCGGTCCGTCACCCTCGCCGAGGCATACGCCCGCCACCCCGAACGCTTCGGCCGCCGCTCCCGATCACCCGAGATACCCCAGACGGCCTGGACCAACGACCCGGCCGAGCGCCGAGAGCCCGCACCACAAACCTCATAGCGTCATCAGCGTCTCACTGGACTTGAAATCTTCCGGTCCGGCTGCCCGAGCTGATCAAGGACCTCACCTTCGTCACCGTCCAGAGCGGCCCGCACAACACCGCCTGGACCTACCCGAAGGGGGGCAACCGGGCGCTTCTCGACTTCCTCGCGCTCTGACACGCGCTGCGCATCCGTCGCGTGTGGCCTGTGTGGTCGGTGTGGTGTATGGGAACACTGCTGACGCGTGGGAAAGCGGCTGATCTGTCACGGTGGTATCCCTTGGGTCCCAAGTCTGTGACCGGTCTCCTGTGCGCCGTCTGTGGGCGCTACGGTCCCCCTGCGTACCGAATCCTTGGGGGGTCATCATGCGCAGAATTCCGCTCGCCCTCAGTCTCGTCGCCACCGCCTGTCTGGCCCTGACCGCCTGTGACCCCGGCCCCGGGGACAGCGGCGGCGACGCCAAGCAGTCCGCGTCACCCACCCACTCACAGCCGTCGCCCACGCAGAGCGCCACCGGCGCGCCCGCCGGTGACGACACGGGTCCCGCCGCGGTCGGTTTGGGTGAGCCGTCCCGAACCGTCGGAGCCAAGACCGTCGGAATCCTGGAGATCACCCCGACGACCGTCGTCTACGCCGAACAGGGCGCCGGGGTGTCACCGCAGAACGGTGTGTTCGCGGTCGTCGCGCTGAGCGAGAAATCAATGAGCGCGAACCCCGCCGACGAGGAGCCCGCGCCGGGCGGCGGCTGGCAGTGGATCGGCCCGGACGGTACGCCCGTCGCCGCGGGCAACGGCAACGCCGGGAAGGTCACTTTGGACGGGTACCTCCCATCCGGTGCCATCGAGCCGGGGGGCACCGCCACCCGCGCCCGGGTCTTCGACCTCACGCCCGAGCAGGCGAAGGGCGGCAAGCTCGTCTACACGGACGGTACGCAGGCACCGCACGGCTGGAAGCTTCCCGCCGAGGACACCGGACCCCAGGTCGCCGACATCAAGGGCAAGCTCGGGCTCTGACCCGGACCGACGGAACCGCGCCTCAGCCCCGCTTGCGCGCGGTCAGCACCAGTTACTCCCGCTCCACGGCCTTGCGCCCCACCAAGGCCGTGGCGCCGTGCGGGGTCGACCAGATCACGGTCCGCGCCGGCAGTCACGCTCGGTTACTATGCTCACTTCATGCCGGAAGCCGGGACAAAGGGGCGGGCCACGCTTGACGGACTGCTCGGGAGTCAGGCGGACCGGCAGGCCGGTCCACACTCCCCAGATTCTCCCCAGGACTGATCGGACGCGATACCTCAGGTTGTGCGACGCCCACCTGGCCCGTGGATTTCCAGGGGGCCAGGCCGTATAGCCTGGGGAAATGCTTACAGAGGTCACCGCGACGCGCTACGTCACGCCGCTGCGTGAGGGCGGCTCGCTCCCGGGCATCGTTGAAGCCGACGATCTCGGTACGTATGTCATGAAGTTCACCGGCGCGGGGCAGGGCCGGAAGACCCTCGTCGCGGAGGTCATCTGTGGGGAACTCGGCCGGCGGCTGGGACTGCGGGTCCCGGAGCTCGTCACCATCCAGCTCGACCCGGTCATCGGGCTCGCGGAGCCGGACCAAGAGGTGCAGGAGCTGCTCAAGGCGAGCGGCGGGCTGAATCTCGGAATGGACTATCTGCCCGGTTCGATCGGGTTCGACCCGCTCGCCTACCAGGTGGACCCGGCAGAGGCCGGGAAGATCGTGTGGTTCGATGCGTTGATCAACAATGTCGACCGGTCGTGGCGGAACCCCAACATGCTGGTCTGGCACGGGGACGCCTGGCTCATCGATCACGGTGCCACGATGATCTGGCACCACAACTGGCCGGGTGCGCAGGCCTCCGCGGCCAAGCCGTACAACGCCTCCGACCATGTGCTCGCGCCCTTCGGCCCGGACATCGCCGCCGCGGCCGCCGAGCTCGCCCCGCTCGTCACCGAGCAGCTGCTGACCGAGGTGACCGCCGAGGTGCCCGACGAGTGGCTGGTCGACGAGCCCGGTTTCGACACGACGGACGCGCTGCGCCGCGCCTACGTGGAGCCGCTGCTGGCGCGCGCCGCCACCATCCACGAGCGGATCTCGATGGACACGCCCACGAAGACGACGCCGTCCCGGGCGCCGGGGTGGCTGACCGAGCATCTCACTCCGTGGCCGCATCCCACGAAGAAGGACCGTGCCGAGAAGGCGGCGGCCGATCGGGCCGACGAGGCGCAGAGCAGCAAGGACGACAGTCAGTGAGCAAGCGTGATGTCTTCGAGTACGCGCTGCTGCGTGTCGTGCCCCGGGTCGAGCGCGGTGAGTGCATCAACGCGGGCGTGCTGGTGTACTGCCGCGCCAAGTCCTTTGTGGCGGCCCGCACCCATCTCGACGAGAGCAAGCTGAGGGCGCTCGACCCGAACGCCGACGTGGTCGGGGTCCGGGCGGCGCTGCGGGCCGTCGAGGGCGTCTGCGGCGGCGGCGACGCGGCCGGCCAGGCCGCCGGTGACGACGCCGGGCGGCGCTTTCGCTGGCTGATCGCTCCGCGCTCCACGGTGGTCCAGCCGAGCGCCGTGCACAGCGGCCTCACCGCCGATCCGGAGGCCGAGGTCGAGCGGCTGCTCGACCTGCTGGTGCGCTGATCCGGCCACCGTCGGCGCCGCGCGCGGACCCTGAGGTCGCGGCGCCGACGGTGTGACATGCACTGCTGCGCCGGTGGGCCGTTGACACCGAGTGCCGGGGCTTCTAGCGTCTCGTCTGCTGAAGGTACTAAGCGGTTGCTCAGTTGTTGGGAACTTCCTGACGTTTGCTGAGCCGCGATCCAAGGGCGAGGAGAACCAAGCATGTCCACCACCGAGCAGCGTGTCGCCATCGTGACGGGAGCGGCGCGAGGCATTGGCGCCGCCACCGCGGTACGCCTGGCGGCCGAGGGCCGCGCCGTCGCCGTACTCGACCTCGACGAGGCGGCCTGCAAGGACACCGTCGAGAAGATCACCGCCGCTGGGGGCACCGCCCTCGCCGTCGGCTGCGACGTGTCGGACAGCGCCCAGGTGGAGGCCGCCGTGGCGCGGGTCGCCACCGAGCTCGGCGCGCCGACGATCCTCGTCAACAACGCGGGCGTGCTCCGCGACAACCTGCTCTTCAAGATGAGCGAGTCCGACTGGGACACCGTGATGAACGTGCACCTCAAGGGCGCGTTCCTGATGGCCAAGGCCGTCCAGAAGCACATGGTGGACGCCACGTTCGGCCGTATTGTCTCGCTGTCCTCGTCCTCGGCGCTCGGCAACCGCGGTCAGGCGAACTACTCCGCCGTCAAGGCCGGTCTGCAGGGCTTCACCAAGACCCTCGCCAAGGAGCTCGGCAAGTTCGGCATCACCGCCAACGCCGTCGCCCCCGGCTTCATCGTCACCGAGATGACCGCGCAGACCGCGGCCCGGGTCGGCATGGGCTTCGAGGAGTTCCAGGCCGCCGCCGCCACCCAGATCCCCGTGCAGCGCGTCGGCCGCCCGGAGGACGTCGCCAACGCCATCGCCTTCTTCACCGGCGACGACGCGGGCTTCGTCTCCGGCCAGGTCATGTACGTCGCCGGCGGACCGCTCAACTGACCCGAAGGGCAGCGGACATCATGACTGTGCAGGACAGCGGGAAGGTCGCGCTCATCACGGGCGCGAGCCGGGGGATCGGTTACGGAATCGCGGAGGCGCTCGTCGCCCGCGGCGACCGGGTGTGCATCACCGGGCGCGGCGAGGACGCCCTCAAGGAGGCCGTCGAGAGGCTGGGCTCCGACCGGGTCATCGCCGTCGTGGGCAAGGCGCACGACGAGGCGCATCAGGCGGCGGCGGTCGAGCGCACCATGGAGGTGTTCGGCCGCGTGGACTTCCTGGTCAACAACGCCGGTACGAACCCGGTGTTCGGCCCGATCGCCGAGCTCGACCTGGGTGTCGCGCGCAAGGTCTACGAGACCAATGTGATCTCGGCGCTCGGCTTCGCCCAGCAGACCTGGAAGGCCTGGCAGAAGGAGAACGGCGGGGCGATCGTCAACATCGCCTCGATCGCCGGTATCTCCGCCTCGCCCTTCGTCGGCGCATACGGCATGAGCAAGGCGGCCATGGTCAATCTGACCCTGCAGCTGGCGCACGAGTTCGCCCCGGCAGTCCGGGTCAACTCGATCGCTCCGGCCGTGGTCAGGACCAAGTTCGCCGCGGCGCTCTACGAGGGGCGCGAGGCGGAGGCGGCAGCCGCTTATCCGCTCGGCCGGCTCGGTGTCCCGGAGGACATCGGCGGAGCCGCTGCGTTCCTCACGTCGAGCCAGTCCGACTGGATCACCGGACAGACGCTGGTGGTCGACGGAGGCATCTTCCTGAATGCGGGCGTGAGCTGAGCACAGCCTGCTCCGGTTTGGCCCTGATTGACTCAAGTGCCCCGTCGGACCTGCGGATTGACCCGGCGGGGCGCTGCGGTATGGTCTGCCGATCCATGGCTGATCGAGGAGCGTGCACGTGTTCTACCGGGCCAGGCTGCAGGCCGCTGCAGCCCTTGCTTCCCTTTCTTTGCTGGCCGGCTGCGGCCTGCTTTCCGACAACGGCTCGGAGGCGGAGCAGAAGATAGTCGTCGGTACCACGAGTGAGCCCTCCACCCTCGATCCGGCGGCGGCATGGGACAACTCGTGGGAGCTGATGCGTAATGTCTTCCAGACCCTGGTGAGCTTCCCCACCGGCAGTACGAGCCCCGAGCCCGACGCCGCGGACTCCTGTGTGTTCACGGACCGGACCAGCACGGCCTACCGCTGCACGCTCAAGAAGGGCTTGAAGTTCTCCAACGGGGACAAGCTCGACGCCGAGGCTGTGAAGTACTCCATCGACCGGATCAGGACCATCAAGGTCAAGGGCGGCCCCCACGGCCTGCTCGGCTCGCTCGACCGGGTCGAGACCAAGGGCGACGGCACCGTCATCTTCCATCTGAACAGGCCGGACGCCACGTTCCCCTTCATTCTGGCCACCCCCGCGATGTCCCTCGTGGCGCCCAGCGACTACCCGAAGGACAAGATCCGCGAGGACGGCAAGGTCACCGGGTCGGGCCCCTACCTCCTGAAGAGTTACGTGCCGGGGGGCAAGGCCGAGCTGGTGAAGAACCAGGGCTACAAGGGCTTCGCCAACCGCAAGAACAACGCCGTGACCATCCGGTACTTCAAGGGGTCCGCCCCCATGGTCGACGCGCTGAAGAAGAACGAGATCGACGCCACCTACCGCGGCCTCACCGCGGAGGAGGTGGTGAACCTCGAGGACAACAAGGACGAGAACAGCAAGCTGCAGCTGATCGAGACCGTCGGCGCCGACATCCGCTTCCTGGTCTTCAACCCCGAGGACCCGGCTGCCGGGAACCCGGCCGTCCGCCGGGCCGTCGCACAGCTCGTCGACCGGGACGCGCTCGTCGCCAAGGTCTACCAGGGCACCGCCGAACCGCTGTACTCCATGATCCCCAAGGGTATCGCCGGCCACACCACCAGCTTCTTCGACAGCTTCGGCAACCCGAGCAAGAAGAAGGCCAAGCAGATCCTGGTCAAGGCGGGGATCACGGAGCCCGTCGCGATGACGTTCTGGTACACCACCGACCGGTACGGCTCGTCGACGGAAACCGAGTTCGGTGAACTGAAGCGTCAGCTGGAGGCATCGGGTCTGTTCAAGATCACGCTGAAGGGCCTGCCGTGGAAGAAGTTCCAGGAGGGCTTCACCAAGGGTCAGTACCCGGTCTTCGGCCGCGGCTGGAACCCGGACTTCCCGGACCCGGACAACTTCATCGCCCCCTTCGTGGGCAAGGAGAGTGTCACCGGGATGCCGTACGACAAGACCGAGATCACCCGGCACCTGCTGCCGCAGACCCGCCAGGAGAGCGACCGGGGCGCGGTCAGCAAAGAGTTCGAGCAGGCTCAGAACATCCTGGTCGACGACGTCCGGCTGCTGCCCCTGTGGCAGGGCAAGCTCTATGTCGAGGCGGGCGAGGACATCGGTGGCGGCGAGCGCGCCCTGGACCCGCAGACGGTCATGCAGATGTGGGAGCTGTACCGCAAGACCAGCTGGTAGGGCTCGCCCGGCCGGTTGTCAGTGGCTCCCGGTAGGTTCTGTGGTCGAGAACCGATTGCGTACCGGAGGTTGTTGAAGTGACCGACACCGACCTGCTGCCCGAGTCCTGGCGCGGCGTCCTCGGCGAAGAGCTGCAGAAGCCGTACTTCAAGGAGCTCACCGAGTTCGTCGAGGAGGAGCGGGCGAAGGGACCGGTCTACCCGCCCCGCGAGCAGGTCTTCGCGGCCCTGGAAGCGACCCCGTACGACAAGGTGAAGGTCCTGGTCCTCGGCCAGGACCCGTACCACGGCGAGGGGCAGGGGCACGGGCTGTGCTTTTCCGTGCGGCCCGGCGTGAGGACACCGCCTTCCTTGCGGAACATCTACAAGGAGATGAATGAGGAGCTCGGCCTGCCTATCCCGGACAACGGGTATCTGATGCCGTGGGCCGAGCAGGGCGTCCTGCTGCTCAACGCCGTGCTGACGGTCCGCGCCGGCGAGGCCAACTCGCACAAGGGCAAGGGCTGGGAGAAGTTCACGGACGCGGTGATCCGCGCGGTGGCCACGCGGCCCGATCCGGCGGTCTTCGTGCTCTGGGGCAACTATGCCCAGAAGAAGCTCCCGCTGATCGACGAGGAGCGCCATGCGGTGGTGAAGGGCGCACATCCGTCACCGCTGTCCGCGAAGAAGTTCTTCGGCTCCCGTCCGTTCACGCAGATCAACGAGGCGGTCGCGGCACAGGGACACCAGGCCATCGACTGGCGCATCCCCGACCTGGGCTGATCCGCCCGGAGCCGTCCCACGGGCCCGGGGGTCTCTGTCAGGTCGTGGCCGGCCGCGCCCGACCCGGTAGAAAGGTCCTAGCCCGAGCCTGAGCGGGATTGCCGGTGCCAGCCGCTAGCGTCGCCGTGACCGGAATCGAACGGGCTCCACCGGGCCCGGTCGACGTCGACCGGGGTGAACCGGTAACAGCTGGACACATGCGAGGGAGACCGCGGTGACGGAGCAGCAGGAGGCGTCGACGGATGCCGTCATGACCAGGATCGGCCAGGCGATCATGCTGCTCCACGGCGGCGACAGGGAAGAGGCCCGTAACCGCTTCGGGGCGCTCTGGGCGGAGATCGGTGAGGACGGCGACGCCCTGCACCGCTGTACCCTCGCGCACTACATGGCTGACACCCAGGACGATCCCGGCGACGAACTGGCTTGGGATCTAAGGGCGTTGACCGCTGCCGAGGGGCTCTTTGACGGGCGCGTCGCGGAACATGGGGATTCGCTCGCGGTGCGGGCCTTCTACCCCTCGCTCCACCTCAACCTTGCGGCGGACTATGTGAAGCTTCAGCGCCCCGACGCGGCCCGGGTCCATCTGGACCGGGCCCGGAAGGCGTCCGAGGTTCTCGCGGACGACGGGGTGGACGACGGGTACGGGGGAGGGGTGCGCGCGGCGATCGGGCGGCTGGAGCGGCGGCTTCGGGAGCTGTGAGCCGAGGTCTGCCGCGGATCGTCGCGGCCCGCCGGCAACGGACGGGCCGCAACGATCCGAGTCGGCCGGATCCCGGCGGGATCCGCGGCCGACGGGGCGTTCAGTGGCCGTAGGTGTCCTCACAGATCCGGGCTTCGGGGCTGCCCGCGGACCAGCCTCCGTAGGCCCGGCCGAGCGCGCAGACACTTGTTCCGGTGGCGGGGACGGCGGGCGGATTCGGCACCCGCGCGGCTGTGGGCGGGGCATGGCGAGGCCGGGGCACGCCGACGTGCTCCCGCCGCTGTGGGGCGCGAGGCGCGGTGTGTTGGGTGTCCGAGCGCGCCTTCGCCGGTCGGCCGGACGCCTTCGGCGACGGCTTCGGGTCGGGGATCGCCTCCAGGGTGTCCCGGACCGGCGGCCCCACGATCTGGGGCGCCAGGTCCTGGACAGGCCTGCTGGTCTCGGGCCGGGGCGCAATGCCCGGCCGGGGCTCCACGGACACACAGCCGGTGACGGCAGTGACTGCCACGCCGACCAGGAGCTTCACGGTGATACTGGTTCGCTGCACCTGGGCAACTCTGCTGTGCGGGCAGGGCGCTGCGCGACCCGGCCGGTGATGATTGGCCCTCACGAGTGACCCCGGTCAGCGCAACGCCCCGGTCGGCGGCGTCTGCCCGCCGGGCGGCGTGGTGTGAGGTTCAGTCACCGGTCGTGCCGTCGATCCGCTCCCGGACCAGATCGGCGTGGCCGTTGTGCCGCGCGTACTCCTCGATCATGTGGGTGTAGATCCACCGCAGGTTGAACTGCTCGCCCTTGCGGCTGCGGCCGACCGACAGGTCGTCGAGCCCGTGCTTCGCGGCGATCTCGCGGGCCGCGTCGATCTGCGCCCGCCAGGTGGTCCCGGCCTCCTCCCAGGTGTCCGCCTCGGTGGGATGGAAGTCGCCGTCCTCGTCCTCGTCGGTGTAGTACAGCGACTTCGCTTCCTCGCCGGCCATGACGTTGCGGAACCAGTGACGCTCCACCTCCGCCATGTGCCGTACGAGCCCGAGCAGGCTGAGCCGCGACGGCGGTACGGACGCCTCCCGCAGCTGGGCGTCGCTGAGCCCCGCACATTTCAGCGCGAGCGTGTCGCGGTGATAGTCGAGCCAGCCCTCGAGCATCGGGCGTTCGGCGGCGGTGATGGCGGGTTCGGAACGTACCCCTGTGGTCATGCCGGTCATTGTTTCCCGGCGATCAAGACCTGGCCAGATGTTATTCGCCGAGCGGTGCCAGCATGCCGCGCAGGAGTTCGGCGAAGCCGGTACGCAGCTCTTCCTCGGTCGGTACGGACCGGTGGTACGACCCTGCGGCGCACGAGAACATCAGCCCTTCGCACCAGGCCACCAGGGAGAGGGCGTGCCGCTCGGGCTCGGCCGAACCGGCTGTCGTCATCAGCGCCACCAGGGGTTCGCGGAACTGTCCGCCCGTCGCGTCGAAGAACTTCCGGAGCTCCGGCCGCCGGGTGGCCTCCAGGGCGAGTTCGTAGCGGCAGATGAGCAGGTGGGGGTGGCGGGTCAGGTATCGGTGCAGGGCTGAGGCGAGGCTGCTGACGAGCGCGGTGACGTTGTGGGGCGGCCCGGTCCCGGCGTCCGGTTCGCCTTCCGGCCCGCCCCCGGCTGCGGGCATCGGAAGTTCGCTCGGAGCCAGGACCTGCGCCTCGCGCTCCGCCAGTCGCCGCACCGTCGCCTCCAGGAGCGCCTGCCGGGTGCGTGCGTAATTGGATGTGGAGCCCTGGGGGAGTCCGGCGCGTTCGTCGACCGCCCTGTGGGTGAGCCCTCGCATCCCGCGCTCGGCGAGAAGTGCCAGGGCGGCATCGGCGATCAGTTCCGCCCGGGAGGCGCCGCCGGTGCGTGTGGTGCTGGTGGCCATGAGATCACCCTATCGCTGTGACTACAGCTGTAGTATTTTGGTCTCGTTACTACAGGTGTAGTTTCGAGGAGGAGTCATGGACAAGCCTCATGCGGTCGTCATCGGCAGCGGAATCGGCGGCCTCACCGCCGCCGTGGCCCTCTGCCGACGGGGGTGGCAGGTCACCGTCCTGGAGCGGGCCGCTTCGCTGGAGCCCGTCGGCGCAGGCATCGGCCTGGCCCCCAACGCGCAGCGTGCCCTGGACGTCATCGGCCTCGGCGACAGGATCAGATCCCTGGCTGCCTGGCAGGGCGACGGCGGTATCCGCAGTCCGAGCGGCCGGTGGATGTCCCGGACGGACAGCGCGGCGGCGACCGAGCGGTTCGGCGGAGCGATGGTCCTGCTGCACCGTGCGACCCTGATCGATGCCTTCGTGGCCGAACTGCCCGCATCCGTGATCCGGACCGGAACGACGGCGGAACTCGTGAACCCGGGCACCGCGGGCGGCGCCCGCGCCGTGGTCAGGACGCCCACCGCGGACCTCGAGGCCGACCTCGTCATCGCAGCCGACGGCATCAACTCGGCCGTACGCACACACCTCTTCCCCGATCACCCCGGGCCGTCGTACGCCGGCTTCACCACTTGGCGCGTCGTCGTCCCCGCGCCCGAGAGGCCCTTCGCCCCGCACGAGACCTGGGGCCGCGGCGCCCTCTGGGGCACCCAGCCGCTCAAGGACGGCCGGATCTACGCGTACGCAGCCGCGGTCGCCCCCGCCGGAGTCCGGGCCGCCGACGACGAGAAGGCCGAGCTGCAGCGCCGCTTCGGCGCGTGGCACGATCCGATTCCGGGGATCATCGCCGCCGTCGCACCCGACCAGGTGCTCCGCAACGATGTGCGCCATCTGATCGACCCGCTGCCCGCGTTCCACCGGGGGCGGACCGTCCTGGTCGGCGACAGCGCCCACGCCATGACGCCCAGCCTCGCACAGGGCGGCAATCAGGCCATCGAGGACGGAATCGTGCTCGCGCACCACGCGGCGCCCGACGCCGACCTCGGGACGGCGCTCGCCGCGTACAGCGCGGACCGGCTCCCCCGGACGCGCGCCATCGTCCGCAAGGCCGCCCGGGTGGCGCGTCTGATGCGGGTGACCAGCGCCCCCGCCGTCGCGGTGCGCGACACGCTGATGTCCGCCGTGTCCCGGCTCGGGCCGGCCCTGGTGCTGCGTACCTTCGACGGCATCGCGGACTGGCAGCCGCCGCAGCACACGTATGCTGCCCGGGCGAAGGACATGCATATGACACAGCGTTAGTCAGAGGGAGACCCCAGTGAAGGTCGGCTGCATCGGGCTCGGCGGCATCGCGCAGAAGGCGTATCTGCCGGTCCTCACCGCCCTGCCCGGGGTCGAACTGCATCTGCAGACCCGCACTCCCGCCACTCTCGCCGCCGTCGCCGCGGCCCACCGGATCCCGCCGGAGCAGTGCCACTCCGAGCTCGACTCGCTGATCGCCCAGGACCTGGACGCCGCCTTCGTCCATGCCCCGACCTCCGTACACCCGGAGATCACCGACCGGCTGCTCCGGGCCGGTGTGCCCACGTACGTCGACAAGCCGCTCGCCTACGAACTCGCCGATTCCGAGCGGCTGGTCGACCTTGCCGACGAGCGCGGTGTCAGCTTGGCCGTCGGCTTCAACCGGCGGTTCGCGCCCGGCTATGCGCAGTGCATCGAGCACCCGCGCGAGCTGATTCTCATGCAGAAGAACCGGGTGGGCCTGCCCGAGGAACCGCGCGCCATGGTGCTCGACGACTTCATCCATGTCGTCGACACCCTGCGCTTCCTGGTGCCGGGGCCGGTCGAGCACACCGTCGTGCGGGCGCGGATCCGCGAAGGCCTGATGCACCATGTCGTGCTGCAGTTGTCCGGAGACGGATTCACCGCCATCGGCGCGATGAACCGGCTCAGCGGCTCGACGGAGGAGCGGCTCGAAGTCTCCGGACAGGACTCCAAGCGGGAGGTCGTCAACCTGGCCGAGGTGATCGACCACAAGGGACAGCCGAGCCTGCGGCGGCGTGGTGACTGGGTGCCGGTGGCCCGTCAGCGCGGCGTCGAGCAGTGCGTGCTGTCCTTCCTGGACGCCGTGCGTGCCGGGAAGCTGCTGAGCGCCCGGGACGCGCTGGAGACACACGAACTGTGCGAGCGCATTCTGCTGGACCTGAACTGCGCGTAGCGGAAACCGCTGGTCAGGGCGGGTCCGGATGCGTCCCGCACGAGCCGGATGCAGGCTGAGGGGATGGACCGCCAGCCCGTGGAGGTGACCTGGTGAAGCCCCACGACGAGCCACAGGGCTGGGGTGCTCTCCAGCCACCGCCCGGCTACTACTCCGCGGACGGGCGGCCACCCGACGCGACGCAGCGCGCCCTGATCCTGGACTGGGCGGTCAATCAGCGGATCGCTAGCGGCTGGCGGGTGGAGTCGCGCGCCGAGACGCAGGTCGTCATGGTCCGCGGGCAGCCGCTGAATCATGTGCTGCACGCTCTGCTCATGGTGTTCAGCTGCTTTCTGTGGGGCGCCGTGTGGGTGGCGCTGGCCGTGACGAACAAGGTCGAGCGCGTTGCCCTCACCGTCGACGCACAGGGGCACATCGTCTCGGTCAACGCCCCGTCATAGCCGTGCCGCCGGAGCGGCCGCACCGACCGGCTCCGCCGAGCTCCGCCGCCGGAGGGACCGTGCACCCTCATAGGCACAGAACACCGCCAGCACCCCGAGCGCACCCTGCGCCGGCCAGTCGCCCAGCCGGACGTAGAGCGTGCTGCCGGTGGCCAGCGGTATGTCGAACACGGCGGCCGCGCTGGTGTCCGTACCGAGCGGGGTGCCGATGCGACGCCCCTGCGCGTCGTACACCGTACTGATCCCGGTGAGCGTGGCGTGCACCATGGGGCGGCCGGTCTCCGCCGCCCGGAGGGCGCCCAGCGAGGCATGCTGGGCCGGCGCCCAGTTGTGCTGGAACGTGGACGTCGACGACTGGGCGATCAGCACCTGGGCCCCGTCCTGGGCAAGCCGCCTGCTCATGTCGGGGAACGCCGATTCGAAGCAGATCAGCGGACCTATACGCAGCCTCTCCGCTCCGCCCGGGGACCCTGAGGAATACACCGGGGACGGCGGCTCGGGAACGGACATCAGCACCTGCCGGGTCCCGCGCAGCCGGTCCTCGCCCGCCGCCTTGCCCAGCGACGTCACCCAGCCGAGCACCGAACGAGCCGGAATGTACTCGCCGAACGGCACCAGACGCATCTTGTCGTAGCGGTCCCCGGTCGGGCCGTCCGGCCCCACCAGCACCGCACTCTTGAAGATCCCCGTCCGGCCCGAGGCGTGGGCCTGCCGCGCATCCATATTGACCAGCACATCCGCGCCGACCTCGCGTGACACCTTCGTGATCCGGTCTGCGAGATCAGGGTGCTGCGACAGGTCCTCGCCGACGCTGCTCTCGCCCCAGACGACCAGGTCGAGCTGTCGGCCCGCCAGCGTGCGGGTCAGTTGCTCGCTGCGTGCGAAACGCAGCTCCACGCTGTTCGGCCCCTCGACCACGCCGGGTTGTACGACGGCGATCCGGGCCGCTCCCGCGGGCTCCGGCTGCGGCGCCCACCTCCATATCGCGCCCACTGCCAGCGCGCCCACCACGATGCCGGCCGCCGCGGCCGTCCGGGCGGCGGACGTCACGAACACCAGGGTGACCGCGATGTTCACCGCCACCACCAGGAGGCTCACCAGCCACACCCCTCCGACCGATGCCACCCGGAGCGCCACGGGCACCTGCCACTGGCTTGCGCCCAGCAGCCCCCAGGGACCGCCGAGCGCATCCCAGGAGCGGGCCAGTTCGATCATCAGCCAGCCGGACGGGACCACGATCAGGGCCGCCGCGACCCTTGCGACGGACGGCGATCCGCCCAGCAGCCGGGAGACCAGCAGCCCCCACGGCGCCCAGAGCAGACCGAGGAACGCCGCCAGTATCACGAGGAACACATGCAGGCTCGGCAGCAGCCAGTTGTGCACCGCGATCAGGTAGCCCGTACCGCCGAGCCAGCCGTCGAGTGCGGCCCGCCGACCCGTACCCGCCGACCGGATCAGCAGCAGCCACGGCACCAGCGCGACGTACGCGAACCACCACAGAGCCGGGGCGGGAAAGGCGAGCGCGGGCAGTGCACCCGCGAGCAGCGCAGCACCACCGCGCCACCAAGGCGACCGGAGCAGGCGCTCCCCCTGCTCACGCCGAACGGCCGGAATTCGCATGCCGCGCCTCCTCGTCCTGCCCGGTGAGCAGCCTCCCCCTCCTCCTTCCCCAGTGTGGGGGGAGGGGAACGGCCGCGGCCAGAGGGGGAGCGGGGCCCGAGGCGCGGATCAGCCGGGGGCGAGCTCCCCGGTGAGGCTGCGCCACTTCTCATGGACGGCGACGGTACGGATCCGCCAGCCGGTCTCTGTGCGCAACAGCCCGAACGCGTACCGGCCGCCGGAGACGAAGTTCGGCGCCGTGGTGGTGTCCGCGGCCCCGGGGGCGTCGTCGTCCGGCGCGCCCCGTAGCCGCATCGGGTTGAGGTAGTCGGCCTGCACCTCGGCCCGGTCGCCGGGATACCCACCCAGGTCCTGGAGGTCGAGCCGGCGGTTGACGATCAGATGCTGTCGTACGGGGAAGAGGCGCATGGTCTCCGCGAGCCACTGCGCGACCTCGGCGGCGGTCCCCTCGATGCCGCCCGCGCTGCGGTAGTCGGCGCGGCCGTCCGGGGTGAACAGCTCCCCGTAGTCCTGCCAGGCGCTGTCGTCCACCGCCACCGCATAGCCGGTGATCACTGCATCGATGGACAACTGGTCCATCACGGTTGCGAGAGCCACGCGCTGCGTCATGCGGTCAGTGTGTGCCCGTCGACCGCCGAGGCCAAGGGCCGTGCACGCGCGGCGGCGGTCCGGTCCTGATCCGGATGCCCGGTGCACGGCACGGTGCGTGCCTCAGCAGGGGACCACGGCCACCGGCCCGAGCGCGTGCGTGAGCGTTGTCTGCGCGACCGGGGACAGCCCGAACCCGAGCTCCTCGCCGCCCTTGCGCCGCCCGATCACCGTGAGCGCGGCGGTCGCCGACGCCGTGACCAGGGTGCGCGACGCGGAGCCATGGATCGGCTCCAGCACGAGCTCGACCTGCGGGTACTTCTCGCCCCGGCCTGCGGTGAGCTCCCCGAGAGCCCGCTCGGCGGCGCCCGCCGCCGCGTCCCGGTCGAAGACGGGTCCGCCGGAGAGCATCGACGAGAACATCGTCCAGCCGTGCACGATCCGCAACCGCGCGCCGGGCCGGGCTGCTGCCGCCTCGAACGCGAAATCCAGTACCGCTTCGCTGCTCTCGTCGGCAGCCACTCCCGCAACGATGTCTGGAAATGTCTCCGCCGCGTCCACCGCGTCGTCGTCCCCCCGACCGCTGTGGATGACGACGACCGGGCACGCGGCCATCGAAGCCGTCGCAAGGCTGTTTGAGCCGATCAGCAGGGACCGGAATCCGCCCAGACCGCGGGAGCCCAGCACCAGCAGCGACGCGTTCTGGCCGAGCGAGGTCAGCGCGGACACGGGGAAGTCGAGCGGGCTGACCGTGGCCGGGTGCAGGTCCGGAGCGATCAGCGACACCCGCCGTACGGACTCCGTGAGCAACTCCTCGGCCTGTCGCTGCTGCGCCTCCTGGACGGTGCGCCGGGTGGGGATCCGGGCATGCGCGATCGTCAGCGGAAGTCCTCGCCGGACGGCTTCGCGCGCCGCCCAGTCGAGGGCCTCGTAACTGTGCGAGGAGCCGTCGACGGCGGCGATCACGGGAAGCTCGGTGATGGTCATGGAATCCTCCAGAGTCCGGCGGTGCATGTCCCAGGCTGGTATGCGAACGCCGCACCCGGCAGGGCCTTTCGGCCCTTTTCTGCCCTGTGCGTCCGAGGGCCGGCCCGGCGGGTGCAGGCCCGGCCGCTTTCCGGTGCCGGGCGGAGGCCGGTCCCGGACCACCGCCGGGACCTGTTCCGTACGCTACGGCCGGTGGCCGTCCGGCGCTCCGGCGCGAGATCGCGCGGCGGCTCAGGTCGCAGGCCGGGCGTGCTCCACGGCGGCCGGGGCGGGCACGGGTACGACGCGCGGCCCGATCCTGGTGCTGTCCCTGCCGGCCGGAGTGCTGGCCGGAACCTCGTGGAGCGCCCGCACCCGTCGTACCGTCGTCCGCGCCGCCGTGGGGTGTTGTGCGGCCGCTGTGGGCGGGGCGCTGGTGGCGGTCATTGCGTACTGACGAAGACGGTGCAGGCAGCCGGGCGGTGAGGAGGCGGACTCGGAGCACCTGATGCAAGCTGCGGACAAGGCAACGGGCCGGGGCGAACCGCGAAAGGCGATCATGAGTACAAGGGATGCGAACGTCCGAAATGCCGGGGCCGTGGCTCCGGCCGGCGCAGCGGCGGCCACCGGGTCGGCCGAACCGGCCGACGCAGCGCTGTCCGGTTGCGCGGCGCTGGTGACCGGCGCCTCCAGCGGCATCGGGGCGGCCACCGCCCTGGCACTGGCCCGGCAGGGCGCGGCCCTCGCGCTGGTCGCCCGTCGAGCCGACCGGCTGGAGGACCTGGCCACCGCGATCCGGGACCGGGGCGGCACGTGCGTCGCCCTCACCGCCGACCTCCGCGAGGCGGCACAGGCCCGTCGCGCCGTCGAGGACGCCGCGGACCGGTTCACACGGCTGGACGTGCTGGTGAACAACGCCGGATACGTGGCGATCGGCGCCGTGGAGGAAGGCGACCCCGAGGAATGGGACCGCATGGTCGACCTCAATCTCAAGGCCGTCCTGCACATGTCGCAGGCAGCGCTGCCGCACCTGCTGCGCGCGGCCGCTGACGGCCCGCGCCGGGTCGCCGACCTGGTGAACGTCAGCTCCGTCGCGGGCCGGTTGGCCCGTAAGAACAACAGCGTCTATTCGGCGACGAAACACGCGGTCGGAGCGTTCAGCGAGGCCCTGCGCCAGGAGGTCACGGGGCGCGGAGTCCGGGTGGGCCTCGTCGAGCCGGGGATGACCACGACGGAGATGTCGACCGGAGCCGGGTTCGCGGCCGCGCGTGATCTGCCGCAGAGCACATGGCTGGACGCCGAGGACATCGCCCGGGCCATCGCCTTCATGGTCACTCAGCCCCGGCACGCGGCGGTCAACGAGATCATGGTGCGCCCGACGGCCCAGGAACACTGAACCCTGGGTTCCATCGACCTCGCTGATGTCCAGGCAGCGGCCCATGGCGGGGCCGCCGCCCGTTCCCGCCGGGTGGATTCCAGGGATCGTCGCAACACAGGGCGTGTGTTGCGACGATCTTAGGGTTCGCCGTTGAGTGCCCGGACGAGTTCGTCGACTGCAGGTGCGCCGGCGAGCCCCTCGGGCGTGGTGTAGACGCGGCAGGTCAGCCCGTATGTTTCAGCTGCGGCCGGGAAGGGATCGTGGCCGTTGACGCGGATGGTCGGCGATCCGGGAAAACGTAGGGCCTGGGCCTGGTCGTCGGTTTCCACGGCGAGCAGGCTGACGTGGTGCCCGGGGTTCCCGGTGATCGTCAGAGCCTGGGCGAGGTGCTCCTGGGCGAGGTGCCAGTTCGGGCAGCCGCCGAAGTACAGCAGTTCGATGTTCACCTCTTTATGATGCTCCAGGCTCCCGGGGTGTTCAGCACGCACCGCTGAGGACCTGAGCGAGTCGCTGAGCTGGGGTTTCCCACCCACGACACACACCAGCACACGCTGTCACATATGCGGAGACCGACTACAACAGAAAAACAGTGATGGAGGAACGA
>NZ_JBEZKL010000034.1:0-64581 GCF_040704695.1 Streptomyces sp. NPDC048411 | reverse complement strand
GGGGGGTGGGGTGGTGGGGACTTTGGGGGGTCCCCCGGGTCCCGGGGCGCCGCCTGCATGCGGCGCCGCGGCTACCGGGTCGTCCCCCCCGTCCCCGTATCCCCCGTATTCCCCCGAGTTTCCCCGGGTTTCCCCGGTTGGTGCTGGGTCAGATCATGACAGCCGACGTCGTCGTATCGCACTGCCGGAATCCGGCAATCTTTGTACGTCCTTGATGCCGGGCACCAACACCTGCTCATATG
Organism: Streptomyces sp. NPDC048411; assembly: GCF_040704695.1. Classification (NCBI taxonomy): domain Bacteria; kingdom Bacillati; phylum Actinomycetota; class Actinomycetes; order Kitasatosporales; family Streptomycetaceae; genus Streptomyces; species Streptomyces sp. NPDC048411. The sequence goes on along the minus strand of NZ_JBEZKL010000034.1, from coordinate 64,339 downwards.
TGGTGAGTGGGTGTCAGTGAGGCATCAAAAATGGAGGCATGGGCGTGCCGGAGCCGGAGATTCCCGACGAGTATCTGGGGGAGTACGCCCGCATCCTGGAGGAGGTCGCGGCGACCGGCCGCCGGCTGACCCGCGACGAGCTGGACGCCCGCCGCACCCTGGGCCGGGAGGCGGCCGAGGCGGGATTCCAGCTGCGCGCCCTGGTCGGTCTCCATCTGGCGGCGACCCGCATCGCCTGGCCGCACGCCATAGCCGCGCACCCCGCGTCCACCGGCTGCGTGCTGGCCGCGGTCGAGCAGGCCGTCGACGCGTTCGCCGAGGGGTTCGAGCGCGCCCAGCGGCTCACCGTGCGGCGGGAGGAGGCGGCGCGCCGCGAGTTCATCGACGACCTGCTGTACGGGCGCAGCGACCTGGGCCGGCTCGCCGAGCGGGCCACCCGCTTCGGGCTGCGGCTGTCGCGCGCCCACGCGGTCGCGGTGGCGACGGGCCCGGAGGCGTACACCGAGACGGACGCGGTGCCCCGCATGGTGGAGGCGGCGCTGCTCGCCCGCTTCGACGGCCGGAAGATCCTCCTCACGACCAAGGACGGGCGCCTGGTCTGCATCGCCCCGGCCGCTCAGCCGGACGTCCTGCGCTTTTTCGCCAAGCAGGCGCACGCGGCGACGGACGGCGGCCTGGTCGCGGTCGGCCGCCCGCACCGGGGCCCGGGCGGCGTCGTCCAGTCGTACGACGAGGCGCTCGACGCGCTCGATCTGGCGGACCGGATGGACCTGGAGGATCCGGTGCTGTACGCCGCCGACCTGCTGGTCTATCCGGTGCTGACCCGGGACCGGCAGGCGATGGCCGATCTGGTGCGCAGTGAGCTCGGCCCGCTCCAGAAGGCGCGCGGCGGCGCGGAGCCCTTGCTGAAGACGCTCGCCGCCTACTTCGACGCGGGCTGTGTCGCCGCCGAGACGGCCCGCCGGCTGGCGTTGAGCGTGCGGGCGCTCACCTATCGGCTGGAGCGCATCCATCAGCTGACCGGCTCCGACCCGTCCGATCCGATGCACCGCTACACGCTGCAGACCGCGGTGATCGGCGCCCGGCTGCTGGACTGGCCCGCCAAGGAACTCTGACGGCCCAGCCGGGACCGGGCAGCTCCTCAGGGCTGTTCCTGCCGTCCCTGATGGGCGCACGACGACAGCTGCGGCACCTCGCCGCGTTGTCGCCGCGCCCGGATACGCCCCGCACGAGGACGCCCCTTTGCCTTGCGATGCACCGCATCCGACGCCGCGGGCCGATCCATCACCGGGGACGACGGGACAGTCCATGGCCTCGGCGCCCATCCCCACATGCGGGGATGCGGACCTGCCTTTAGCGTGGGTCCGGGGGATTTCGGGGGTGCGCACCGAGGGAGACCCGGACCATGGCTCGTCACTCACGTCATGCGCGGGAGCCTGTCGAGGGGGAGCCCTCCGCGAGCGGCGCGAGAGCGACCGCCACCTCCCCGCCGTCCCGCCCCGCATCCGACCGTGAGCGCGGCCCGTCGCGCCGGTGGTGGGTGCTGGCGGTGATCGGTCTGGCCCAGCTGATGGTGGTGCTGGACGCCACCATCGTGAACATCGCGCTGCCCTCCGCCCAGCAGGACCTCGGCTTCTCCGACGGCAACCGCCAGTGGATCGTGACCGCGTACGCCCTGGCCTTCGGCTCACTGCTGCTGCTCGGCGGCCGGATGGCCGACCTGGTGGGCCGCAGGATCGCCTTCCTGACCGGTCTGGTCGGCTTCGCGGTCGCGTCGGCGATCGGCGGCGCCGCCCCGGGCTTCGAGGTTCTGGTCTTCGCCCGCGCACTCCAGGGCATGTTCGGCGCGCTCCTCGCCCCGGCCGCGCTCTCCCTCCTCACCACGACGTTCACCGTCCCGAAGGAGCGCGCCAAGGCGTTCGGGATCTACGGCGCGATCGCGGGGACGGGCGGCGCGGTGGGGCTGCTGCTCGGCGGGGTCCTCACCCAGTACCTGAACTGGCGCTGGTGCCTGTACGTGAACCTGCTGTTCGCCCTGGTCGCCTTCCTCGGCGGCATCCGGCTGCTCACCGCCGGTGCCCCCGCCGCCCGCCCCAAGCTCGACGTCCCGGGCACCGTCCTGGTCTCGGCGGGACTCTTCTGCATCGTGTACGGATTCTCCAACGCCGAGTCGCACCCCTGGGGTTCACCGGCCACCTGGGGCTTCCTGCTGGCGGGCGGTGTGCTCCTGGCGGCGTTCGCCTGGTGGCTGACGCGGGCCGCGCATCCGCTGCTGCCGCTGCGGGTGGTGCTGGACAGGAACCGGGGGGCGTCGTACCTGGCGATGTTCATCGCCGGTGGCGGCATGTTCGGTGTCTTCCTGTTCCTCATGTACTACCTGCAGAAGACTCTGTATTACTCGCCGGTGACCACCGGTCTCGCCTTCATCCCGATGGTCTGCTTGATGATCGCGACGTCGATGACGACGACCAATGTGCTGGTGCCGCGCTTCGGCGCGAAACCGATCGTGCCGCTCGGCATGGGCATTGCCGCGGCCGCCATGGTGTGGATGACCGGCCTGGACCTGACGAGCAGCTACCTCACCTATGTGCTGCCCGCCCTGCTCGTCCTCGGCCTGGGCCTCGGCGCGATCTTCGCCACGGTGATGAACCTGGCCACGTACGGGGTGGCCGCCCGCGACGCGGGTGTGGCCTCGGCGATGGTCAGCACCAGCCAGCAGGTGGGCGGTTCGATCGGCACGGCGCTGCTGAACACCCTCGCCACCAGCGCCGCCATGGACTACCTGTCCGACCGCCCGGTGACTCCTGCCCATGTCGCCCGGGCCCAGCTGCAGAGCTACTCCACCGCGTACTGGTGGTCGGCGGGCTTCTTCCTCATCGGGCTGGTGGTGACGGCGGTCCTGTACCCCAGGGGCGCACCCCGGACCCAGGTGGTGGAGGAGTCGGCCCCGGTCCGCGCCTGACGACCGGACCGGCTCCCCCCGGACCTCGCAGGACCCCGCCTCGGTGACGCGATGCATACGCGGCACGGAGGCGGGGTCCTGGGGGCGGGTGGCCGGGGATTCGCTCGGGGGAGTCGCGACTCCCCGGCCTGCCGGGCGCGGTCCGATGGTCAGTCGGACCGCGGTGTGTTCCCGGCGGTACGGGGGTGCCGTTCGGCCGGCCCGGAGAGGGTGTCCGAAGGCGGTGTCCAGTGCCGTGCGGGGCTGGCTCTAGAGGTCGAACTCGTGCGGCGGAAGGTCGAGCGCGAAGCACGCCTCCCGGACGACGGCCTGCTCCGACTTGTCGAAGTCGCCGTCGGCGCCGCCGATGACGATGCCGATCTGGATGACGGCACGCGCCTCGACCGGCTTCTTCCTCGCCTTGCCGATCTCCTGGAGCACGCTGACCTTGCCGAAGGCGAAGTCGGCGGTGAGCTTGTTCACGTACTCGTTGAAACGCCGCTGCAGGTCGTCCGCAGGGAAGTTCTGGAGCACCTCGTTGGAGGCGATGAGCGAGGCGACGCGCTGGCGCTCGGACGGTTCGATGGAACCGTCGGCGGCGGCGACCAGGGCGCACATGGCCATGCTCGCGTCGCGGAACGCACCGCTCTTCAGGTCGTTCTTCTTCGCCTCGAGCTGCGACTGCATCGTCGTCGCGGATTCCTTGATCCGATCCCACAGTGCCATGACGTCTCCATACGTTGCTTGCGTTGCGTTGCCGGAACGAGATCCAACTCTACAGACGTGTAGAAGTTAGCAGGACGGTCGCCCGCGTCCGGGAACCGGCCTTCAGTACGATGCTGCGACGCCGTGGCCGACGCGGCATCGCACGAAGGGCAGTCACCACGATGGACACGGCAGGGGCCAGTCACCACCCGTACAACGAACTGCCCGACGACAACGTGCCCCCGGCGGCCCCCGCCTCCGACGGCCGGCGCCCCCGCAAGCGCGGACAGGGCGAGCTGGAGGCCCAGGTCCTCGCCGTTCTCCGCTCGGCGAACGGCTCCGCGACGGCGGGCTGGGTGCAGGAACACCTCGACGGCGACCTCGCGTACACCACCGTCATCACGATCCTGTCCCGTCTGTACGAGAAGAAGTGCGTGACCCGAGCCCGCCAGGGCCGCTCCTACACCTGGACGTCCGCCTCCGACGAGGCCGGTCTCGCCGCGATGCGGATGCGTCGGGTCCTGGACGGCGAACGGGACCGCGAGGCCGTACTCGCCCGGTTCGTCTCGGCGCTGTCCCCGGGCGACGAGGAACGCCTGCGCGCGCTGCTGGCGCAGACGACGGAGAAGGACGCGGGCTGACCCATGGGCGTCTTCGTCTACTTGCCCCTCGTACTGCCGCTGACCGCGCTGCCGATCGCGCGCCTCGCCGAACAGCATCTGCACCCGCGCAGCGCCACCCGCCTGCTGGCGGCCGTCGGCACGACGCTCGCCCTGTGCAGCACGGTGTGCCTGGCGCTGCTGATGGTGGTGGGCACGGCCCAACTTCCCGGCAACCCGCTGCCGGACGGCTGGTCGGACCCCGAGGTGCGTGCGGCGGTGCCGTACGAGGAGAAGGCGGGCATCGTCGCGATCGGGGTGCTGGCGGCGGTGGTCGTGGCCTGCGGGTCGGCAGTCCACCACCACGTACGCCAACGCATCCGCGCCACACGGGCCCTGCAGTCCCTCCCGGAGCAGCCGTCCGCGGTCGCCGTGCTGCCGGACCCGGAGCCGTACGCGTACGCACTTCCCGGCGCCCCCGGCCGGGTGGTCGTGTCGACGGCGATGATGGAGTGCCTGAACGCCCGCGAACGCCGGGCGCTCGTCGCACACGAGCAGGCCCATCTGGCCGCCCGTCACCACCGCTACCTCCTGGCCACCCAACTTGCCGCGCGCGCCAACCCGTTCCTGCTGCCGCTGCGTACGGCGGTGGCGTACAGCACGGAACGGTGGGCGGACGAGGAGGCGGCGCGGGCGATCGGTGACCGGCGGACTGTGGCGGGCGCGGTCGGCAAGGCGGCGCTCTTCGCGCACCGTTCGCCGACTACCCCACCCGCGTTCGCCGCATTCGCGGCGGTGGGCCCGATCCCGCGCCGGGTCGCAGCGCTCCTGGAGCCGGTCCCGCCGACCCGGCTGTGGCCCCCGTCGTCCGCGCATGTCGCCTGGGCGGGACTGGTGGCCACCGTCGGAACCACGGTGTCGGCGCTGTCGTCGCTGAACGCGACGGTGGCGCTGGTGCGGATCCTGCACGAGGCGACCCCGCTCTGAGAGCGGTTCAGAGGAGCTCGCGCGCTGATCGGACTCCCACTGTGTGAGCTCCTCTCAGTCGGCGGCCGCGGCGTGCTCGACGACAGGCATCTCCGTGCGGGCGACAGGCACACTGCCCCCGGACGCACCGCCCCCGCCGTCCCGCCACGTTCGGATCCTGGCCACGACGGGCTGGGTCCAACGGGCGGTGAGCGGACCGATGATGACGAGAATCAGGACGTACGCGGTGGCGATCGGCCCGATACGGGGCTCGGTCGCCACGGCCAGACCGGCGATGACGATGGAGAACTCGCCGCGCGCGACCAGCGTCCCGCCGGCGCGCCACCGCCCGCGCGACCCGATCCCGGCACGCCGGGCGGCGTACCAGCCGGTGCCGATCTTGGTGAAGACGGTGACGACGGCCAGCAGCAGCGCGGGCAGCAGCACGGGCGGAATGTCGGACGGATCGGTGGAGAGACCGAAGAACACGAAGAAGACGGCGGCGAACAGATCGCGCAACGGCGTCAGCAGCTTGCGGGCCCCTTCCGCGACCTCCCCCGAGAGCGCGATCCCGACGAGAAACGCCCCCACGGCCGCGGACACCTGCAACTGCTGTGCCACACCGGCCACCAGGACGGTCAGCCCGAGCACGACGAGGAGCAGCATCTCCGGATTGTCGGAGGACACGGCCCGGCTGATGAGCCGGCCGTGTCGCAGCGCCACGTAGAGAACCAGACCGACGGTACCGAGGGCGATCAGCAGGGCGATGCTGCCCCCGGCCAGACCGGCACCGGCCACCATCGCGGTGAGCAGCGGCAGATAGACGGCCATCGACAGGTCCTCTATGACGAGAACCCCGAGAATGACGGGCGTCTCCCGGTTTCCCAGCCGCCCCAGATCGGTGAGTACCTTCGCGATGACGCCGGACGACGAAATCCAGGTGACCCCGGCCAGTGCGACGGCTCCCACGGGTCCCCACCCGAGCAGCAGCGCAGCCACCGCGCCGGGCGTCGCATTGAGCACGAAGTCGACGGCCCCGGACGGGTACTGCGTCTTCAGGCTGGTCACCAGCTCGGACGCGCTGTACTCCAGCCCCAGCAGGAGCAGCAGCAGAATGACGCCGATCTCGGCGCCGACGGCGGTGAACTCCTCACTGGCCCCGAGGGGCAGCAGCCCCCCGTCCCCGAACGCCAGCCCGGCCAGCAGGTAGAGCGGAATCGGCGAAAGCCCAATCCGCCCGGCGAACCGTCCGATGATCCCGAGCCCCAGTATGACGGAGCCGAGCTCCACCAGCAGTGCGGTCGTGTCGTGCACGGTCAGCCCTCCGCAATGATCTCGGAGAGCGTGTCGACGCCCTCACGCGTTCCGACGACGACCAGCGTGTCCCCGATGGCCAGCCGGAAGTCCGGCCCGGGCGACGGATGCGCACTGTGCGTCCGCAGCACGGCCACGATCGACGCCCCGGTCCGCGTCCGGGCCCGGGTGTCCCCGAGCAGCCGGCCCCCGTACGGGGAGCGCGACCCGAGCGGTATGTGCTCGGTGACGAGATCGATGCCCTCGGTCCGTACGGCGTCGATGGGCGCGGCGTCGATGAGATGGGCGAGTCCGGTCGCCTCCCGTGGAGTCAGGGCCACGGAGAGCTGACAGGAATCGGGATCGTCGCGCTCGTAGAACCCGATGAACCGGCGCCCGTCGTGGTGGACGACGACGGAGATGTGCTGTCCCGACTCGGTGATGTAGTCGTACTGCACACCGACTCCGGGCAGCGTGGTCCGGTGGGTTCCCATGGCTTCCTCCCGAGGCGCGCGGCGGCAGGGCGACGCACTTGGTGATCTCTTTAACCTTCCATTACCTTAACCGGAGGGTTCCGCCGCCTGGTTTCCGCGCGCACGGAGACCCTGCTCACCTGCGGATACGGAGTGATCGGTGCGCCGCCCCCGGGAGGCGGCCGAGGTCCGGACACAGCTGTGCCCGGCGGTCCGCTGCTCACCGCCGGGCACAGGGGGATCGGGAACGGCGTCAGTCCGTGATCTCGATCTTGCCGTTGGCCGATGCCGTGGCCGGGGCCTGCGCCGGGATCTGCGCCGCGCTGTCCGAAGCCGACCCGCCCTTCAGGTTCTTCAGGAGTGCCGCCAGGTCGACGCCCGTCGTGGCGGTGAGCAGTTCCATGCCCTGCGCGACGTTGTCCGCGACCGTGCGCGACAGCTGGCTCGCGCCGTCCGTCGAGATGACCGTCATCTTGTCGACGGCGCTCAGCGGCTCGGCCGCCTTGGCGACGACGTGCGGGAGTACCTCGACCAGCATCTGGAGCACCGCCGCGTCGCCGTACTGGGCGAACGCGTCCGCCTTCTTCCGCATGGCCTCGGCCTCGGCCGCGCCCTTCGCGGCGATGGCGGCGGCTTCCGCCTCGCCCTCGATGCGGACGGCGTCGGCGAGCGCCGAGCGGTGGAGCTTCTCGCCCTGACCGGTGAGGCGGGAGCGCTCCGCGTCCGCCTCGGCCTCCTTGACCTGGGCGATGCGGCGGGCCTCGGCCTCCTGCTCTGCCTGATAGCGGGCGGCGTCGGCGGGCTTGCGGACCTTGGTGTCGAGCTCGCGGTCGGTCAGGGCCGCCTGGCGCTGGGCGACCTTCTCCTGCTCCTCCAGGACTTCCTGCTGGCGGGCGGCCTCGGCGAGCGGGCCGGCGGCGTTGGCCTTGGCCGCCGCCGCTTCCGTCTCGGCCTTGATCTCGGCCTGCTTGAGGTAGAACGTCCGCTCGGCGATGGCGATTTCCTCGGCGGCCTTCAGCCGGGCCTGCTCGGACGCGCGCTTGGCGATCGCCTCGGCGATGTCCGCCTCCTGCTTGGCGCGGGCGGCCTCGGGGCGGCCGAGGTCTTCGAGGTAGGAGCCCTCGGTGGTGATGTCCTGGATCTGGAAGGCGTCCAGGATCAGGCCCTGGCCGGAGAGGCTGGCCTCGGCCTCCTCGGCGACCTGGCCGGCGAACGCGGCGCGGTCGCGGATGATGTCCTCGACCGACATCCGGCCGACGATGGCGCGCAGCGCGCCGGAGAGAACCTCCTGGGTGAAGCCGACGATGCCGTCCTGCTGCTGCAGGAACCGCTGGGCGGCGGCGCGGATCGCGTCCTCGTTGCCCCCGACCTTGACGATCGCGACGCCTTCGAGGTGGGACTTCACACCGCGCAGGGTGACGGCTCCGCGCACGGCGACCGGGATGTGCCGGCTGGAGAGGTCCAGGGTGAACTTCTGCTGCACGAACGGGACGACGAAGACGCCGCCGCCGACGACGACCTTCTGCCCGCTGTTGTCGATGCTGGTGCGTCCGGTCACCGGGTCGGTCGACTTCTTGCCGCGCCGGCCGGTGATGATGAAGGCCTCGCTGGGCCCGGCGACCTTGTAGCGGGTGATCACCACGAGGGCGAGGAGTACGAGGAGTACGACGACTCCGACGACGGCGGTCACAACTGGGCTCATAAGGGGGTCCCCCCTGCCTCCCGATCGGGGACGGCAGCTCGGTTCAGTGGGTGGTCAGCGCTCGACGGGGCGGACCGCGACCGAGGTGGTCGAAAGCGTGGCCTCCACCCAGATCTCGGTGCCGCGTTCGACCGGCGCCGGGCTCTTCGCCGCGAGTTTCACGGGCTGGCCCGCGAGCCGCAGCAGGACCTCGCCGTAGCCGTCGGCCGGGATGGCCGTGACGACGGACCCGGACGTGCCGACGAGATCGTCGCCCCGCGGTGTGGCGGCGGTCTGATCGCGCATCAGGGCGCGGCTGAACTTCCAGGTCAGCCAGGCCGCGACCAGTCCGGCGACCAGTCCGGCCGCGGTCGCGGCGACCGTACCGGCACCGGTGGTGCCGAGCACGATCGCGCCGCCGAAGCCGAGCATCGAGAGGAATCCGGCAATGACGGGGAGGGACAGGAGGCCGTCGAAGAGCCCGTCGAGTACGCCCCCGAAGAGCCCTTCGAGGATTCCGTCGAAGATCAGGGAGAGGGCGAGGAGCGCGACCCCCGCAATGCCCAGGCCGAGAAACAAGGTCATGTGATCACCTTTCCCGATCCGCGAAATCCTCCGAAGTTCCGTCGAGCTGGCTGGATGATGCCATACACGTGCGGGTCGTGACATTGCCGGGGTTCGGCAATCTTTTACTTGTTCTTGGTGCCGGAGATGTGGTCGGCGAGCGTGTCCAGCGACTGGAAGGTGGCCCCGAGGACCGCGACATGCTTCCACCGCAGCACGCCGTCCGGCCCGATCAGGAACACGGCGCGGCGCACCCCGATCCCGGGCGCCGTGATCCCGTACGCCCGGGCGACCTCCCGTCCGGTGTCCGCGAGCAGCGGCATCCGTAGACCGTACGTGCGGGCGAACGACTCATGGCTGTCCACACCCTGTGGACTGATTCCCCAGACCTCCGCGCCGAGACCGGTGAAGGTCTCCAGGCCGGAGGAGTACGAGCAGAGCTGCTTGGTGCAGACGGCCGTGTTGTCGCCGGGGTAGAAGGCGAGGACGACGGTACGGCCGCGGGCGTCCGAGAGCGTGTAGTCGCGGCGTTCGAACGTGCCTTCGGCGAGCGTTCCACCCGGCAGTGTGAAGTCCTGGACGGGCTGGCCGACGTGTGGTGACGATCCCATGGCGGGTCCCTTGTGTGCGACGGATGTGCGGCGTTCGCCGATGTTCCGGTACAGCATGCTCGGTACGGTGATGGCTTCCGCGACCAGGAGGTACGTAGGGCGGATCGGCGCCCCCCTCGCACGGAGCGGACCATCCGCCGTACGCGCTCATCGACGCGCTGAACCGAGATGGCGGGGGCGTTCAGCCGGTGGGCCCCGCCGGGGCGTAGTGGCCCAGGAACATGTCGACGCCGCTGGTGATCAGGCGGTCCGTGACCGGGTCGTCGATGGCCGTGCCGTACGAGCTGAAGACCAGGTGCGGGAAGACCAGCAGCGCGTACAGCTGGATGATCGCCGTCTCCAGGTCGGGGATGGTCAGGCGGCCCCGGTCGGCGAGGGTGCGCAGGGCGTCGGCGACGGCGGGGTGGTGGCCCTCGGGGCCGTGGCCCTGCCAGGCGTTCGCCAGCTCCGGGAAGCGGTGCAGCTCGGCGGCGACGAGGTTGCGCAGGGCGATGACATCGGCGTTGCCGCGGACGGCGGCCACCCAGGTGCGGGCCGCCTCGACGAAGGCGGTGCGCAGGTCGTCGGCGTCGGCGAGTTTGGCCAGTGCGGCGGCCGAAGGGCCGCCCAGGGGCTCGTCCAGGGCGCCCGCGATGACGGCCGTGAACAGCGCTTCCTTGCTGCCGAAGTGGTTGTAGACGGTCACCTTCGACACGCCCGCCTCGGTGGCGATGGCGTCCATCCCGACGCCGAACCCCTCCCGCAGGAACGCCTCACGGGCGGCCTTGACGATGGCCCGCCGCTTGGCCTCGGCGCGCGGTCCGCCGGGGGGCTGCCTGGCGTCCCCCCGGCGGCTGCTCTGCATGGTCATGGGGCAAGGCTAACAGTCAGCTGAACTGAACAGTCGAGTTCAGGTGAACTGGTCTGTACAGTTCAGTTCATGAGTCCGCACGAGACGCACGTACAGCATCCGGCCGCACATCAGGCCGGGCATCCGCCCGCCCATCCGCGTCGCTGGGCGACGCTCGCCCTCGTCTGCGTCGCGCAGTTCATGCTCGTCCTCGACGTCACCGTCGTGAACGTCGCACTGCCCGACATGGCCGCCGACCTGCACCTCGGCCGCACCGCCCTGACCTGGGTCGTCACCGCGTACACCCTCTGCTTCGGCGGGCTGATGCTGCTCGGCGGCCGGCTCGCCGACGCCCTCGGCGCGCGCCGCACCCTCCTTGCGGGGCTGGCCCTCTTCACCGTCGCCTCGCTGGGCACCGGGCTCGCCGACGGCGCCCCGATGCTGATCGGGGGCCGGATCGCCCAAGGGGTGGGGGCGGCGCTGCTGTCGCCCGCCGCCCTGTCCCTCGTCACCACCTCGTTCCACGGCGCGGAGCGCAACAAGGCGCTCGGGTTGTGGGCGGCGATCGGCGGGACCGGGTCGGCGATCGGAGTGCTGCTCGGCGGTGCGCTGACCGGCGGCCCCGGGTGGCAGTGGGTCTTCTACATCAATGTGCCCATCGGGATCGCCCTGCTCGCCGCCGTACCCGCCCTCGTCCCGGCGCGCGCCCCCCAGCCCTCCGCCCGGCTCGATCTGCCCGGCGCGCTGCTGGTCACGGCCGGGACCGGAGCGCTCATCTACGGACTGGTCGAGGCGGGGGACGCCGGGTGGGGCTCGGCCGCCGTCCTCGTGCCGGCCGCGGGGGCCGTGCTCCTGTACGGGGCGTTCGCGGGCGTCGAACGGGCGGCCGAGCAGCCGCTGATGGATCTGCGGATGTTCACCCGGCGGCCGGTGCTCGCGGGCGCGTTCCTGATGCTGGTCGCGACGGCGCTGCTGATCGCCTTTTTCTTCCTCGGGTCGGTCTATCTGCAGCATGCGCGAGGGTTCACCCCGATGCGGACCGGGCTGGTGTTCCTGCCGGTGGCCGTCGCGGTCGGGTTCGGCGCGCATCTGGGGTCGCGGCTGGTCGGGACGGCCGGCAGCCGCGGCACAGCGGTCGCCGGGATGGTGATCGCCGCCGCCGGTTCCGTACCGCTGACCCGGCTGGGAGCGGACAGCAGCGTGTACGGGGTGCTGCTGCCCGGTCTCTCCGTCGCCGCGTTCGGGCTCGGCGCGGTCTTCGTCACCGCGACCACGACGGCGCTGGGCATGGTCGGGCACCACGAGGCGGGGCTCGCGTCCGGGGTGGTCAACACGTTCCACGAGGTGGGCGGCGCGATCGGAGTGGCGGTCGTCTCCACGGTCGCGGCAGCCGGGATCGAAGGCGGTGCGGTGGGCGGGTTCGCCGACGCGTTCACGGTCTGCGCGGCGACGGCCGGGGCCGGTGCGGTCCTCGCAGTCGGACTGGTGCCGCGGGGGAAGCCGGAGACGACGGGCGGGCCGCACGTGCACTGAAGCGTGCCGGAGACGGACCCGGGCGCGGAAGGAGAGGGGCCGGCAGCCGCGTTGTCGGTGGGTGCTGGACCGGCTCGGGCGGTAGCAGGCGGCTCGCCGGTCAGCCGAGTTCCAGGCTGGTGATGCCGAACAGTCCGGTGTGGTCGACGTCCGGCGTCGGACCCGTGTACATGCGGGCTGTCTCGAACGACGGGGTGAGACCCAGCTGTTCGGCGAGTCGGACCGCCGCCGGATTGATGTCGGGTACGTCGACGGCGATCTCCGTCTCCGGTGCAGTGGCCGAGAGGGCGCTCACCAGGGCGGCGGCCACCTCGGGCGACGTGGCGTGCAGAGGGCCGATGCGTGACGACGTTCGGCACGCGCGCAGCACGGCGAAGCCCTGCACCTCCCCGTCGGCCACGGCGGCGAGAGCGGTGCGCAGGGGGGCGGCGACCCACGGGGCGAGAAAACTGTCGCGCTCGGCGGGGAAGAAACGGCGGTCGAAGTTGGCCAGCCGGTCGAAGGGGAGCGACCGGGCGTCGACGAGACAGACGCCGGGCGGTGCGCTGATGTCCGTCGGCGGCAGCCCCTCCCAGCGCATGTTCGTCCACGCCGGACGGAACCCGGATCTACGGTAGTTGGACTGCTGGGCGACGACGCCGTCGAGTCCGACGTTGCGCCCGGCGAGCCGGTCCATTCCGGCGCGCCAGACCTGGATCCCGTAACCCCGGCCGCGCAGCTCCGAACGGGTGAGATAGAAGCCCAGAAAGCCGAAGCCGGAGCCGTAACGGATGACGGAGACGGAGGAGACGGGCTCGCCGTCGAGTCTGCCGACCAGGAAGCCGCGCGGGTCGGTGGCGAAGAAGGCGTGGCTGTCGGTGCGGCCCGGGTTCCAGCCCTCGGCGTGGGCCCACTCGCCCAGCATGTCGATGTCGGCGGCGCTTGCGGTGGTGATCTCGAATGTCGGCACGGGGCAACCTGTACCCCGTGCGTGATCGGTTCAACGTGCTTCCCGAACTCACCACCCGGTCCAGAGCAGGTGGTTGACGAGCAGGGCGACGACCGCCTGCGCCGTCAGCCAGCCGCGTCGGGCGGACGGGGGGAGCAGTGCGGCGGCGGGCAGCAGCCAGAGAACGAACGGCTGCCAGATGCGTTCCGTCTCGGCCTTGCTCATCCCGGACAGATCCGCGACGAGGAGGGCGAGGAGCGCGGCCAGGGCGAGGAGGCTCAGCCGCTGCGGTGCGGAGGTGGCGCCGGTGCGGACGGCGCGGACGGCGGACGGGGCGCCGGCCGCGGCCCGGCGGAGACCGGCGACGGTGGCGAGACCGGCGGCGATCGTGGTGGCCGCGAGGTTCGCCCAGACCCAGTAGGCGTACGGACGGATTCCACCCGCTCCCTGGTAGTAACGCTCGACCAGCAGCCGGTACCCCTCCCACCAGTTGAAGCCCGCCAGGGTGAATGCGACCGGCACGACGAGCGCCCCGAGCAGGAGAAGCGGAAGGGGGCGCGCGCTGCGGGCGAGGAGCAGGACGGCGAGGAGCAGGAGCGCGATGAGTGTCAGGCCGTACGAGAGATAGCAGGTCAGGCCGTAGAGGAGGCCGGAGGCGAGGGCGGCCGCGGCGGCGCGGCCCGGCCGGGTCCGCCGGGTTGCGGCCAGGGCGAGGAGGGCGACCGACCACGCGGCGACCGCGGCGAACCAGGCGTCTGCCGAGGCGCCGGTCCAGACCGCCATCGGCGCGAGGACGAGGAACGGGGCGGCGCTGCGGGCGAGGTGTTCGTCGGCGAGGGCGCGCACCGTGACCAGGGCGGCGACGACGGCGGAGCCGCCGAGCACGATGCACCAGACACCGGCCCAGCCCCCGCCGCCCAGCCCGATCCGGTCCAGCAGCACGAAGGTGAGCGTGGCGCCCGGCGGATGACCGGCGACATGGGCGGGCCAGTTGCCCGGGGGGCCGATCAGGATGTGCGTGTTGAATCCGCGCAACGCTGCGCCGATATCGTCGAAACGGCTGATGACCTGAAGGTATTCATGCTTCGTGGTGAGCCGGTCGGCGATGCCCCGCCCCCAGCCGTCGATCATCGCCAGGGAGAAGATCCAGCCGAGGGAGGCCGCCCACGCGGTCGCGAGCAGACCCCGCCAGGGCAGCCGGTCGGCGAGGACCGGCCCGTACGCGACGACGGCCGCGGCGACGACCACGGCGGCCGGGGTGCCGGGGCCGGTGTGCGGGTACCAGGACGCCAGCAGGGGCGGCCAGTTGACGTAGAGGCTGCCGCCGGCGTCCTGGATCGCCCGGCCGACCAGCACGGCGGCGGTGACCAGCAGGACACCGGTGGCGGCGGCGATCAGGTCGAGGCGTCGGCCCATGTGGCGGTGGTTACGGCCGGCTGTGTGCTGCTCGCGTTTCACGTGCTCCTCGGTCTTCACACAGGCACGCTATGCAGCGCGGGGCGCTCACGGGTGGTGCCACCGGGGCGCGTCATCGAACTGTCAGATCTTGGCCCGGTTGGCGGTCATCGGGAGTGACGTCGGGGTTTCGTCCGGAGTCGTACGCGCTGTGGCCCGAGACCTCGGGCTTAGCGTCGGGACATGGCCGACAGACGTCACAACAGAGCGTTCCGGTTCGCGTTCCGCTTCGGTGGGACGGGCCGTGCCGGGCCATCGGATGACGGACCGTCCGCGGGGCGGGTCCCGGCCGTGCTCGAACGGCTCCGGACCACGGATCGGCTGCCCTCCTCCCCCGGGTTCTGGCGCAGCCCCGTGCGCAGCGTCCGGTTCACGGCGGTGCTCGGGCTCGTCCTCCTCGTCGGGCTGACGCTGGTGTTCGTGACGGGGCTGCTGTCGTACGCCTCGTACAACCCGGATCTTGCGCCGGTCAACGACAAGACGCCGGGCAAGGGACTGCTGGGGTTCTACCTGTTCGCCTGGCCGACCGGACCGCACTGGCTGTACCGGCTGACACAGGGGCTGCACGTCACGGGCGGCATCGTGCTCGTACCGGTACTGCTGGCGAAGCTGTGGTCGGTGATCCCGAAGTTTTTCGCGCTGCCGCCGGTCCGGTCGGTGGGGCACGCCCTGGAACGGGTGTCGTTGCTGCTGCTCGTCGGCGGGGCGCTGTTCGAGTTCATCACCGGACTGCTCAACATCCAGGTGTTCTACGTGTTCCCGGGGTCGTTCTACACGCTCCACTTCTACGGGGCGTGGGTGTTCTTCGCCGGGTTCGTCGCCCACGTCGGGCTGAAGCTCCCGCGGGCCGTGCGGGTGCTGCGCAGCGGTGAACTGCGCGGTGAGACCGATGAGCTGGCGTCCCCCGCCCCCGCTGCGCCGACCATCTCCCGGCGCGGCGCCTTCGCCGTGGTGGGCGCCGGGTCGCTCCTCCTGCTGATCACCTCGGTGGGCCGGAGCTTCGACGTGCTGCGCGGCACCGCGCTCCTCACCCCGCGCGGGGTAGCCGACCCCGGGACGGGGCCCAACGGCTTCCAGATCAACAAGACGGCCGCGTCCGTCCGGATCACCCCGGCCGACACGGGTGAACGGTGGCGGCTGACCGTCAGCGGACCCGCCGGGGATCTTGTGTTCACCCGGGAACAGCTCCTGGCCATGGACCAGTACAGCGCCGCGTTGCCGATCGCGTGCGTGGAGGGCTGGTCGACCGCGGACCAGTGGTGGCGCGGGGTGCGGCTGCGGGATCTGGCGGCGCTCGCCGGGTATCCGGACCGGCCGCCGGGGGTGTTCGTGGAGTCCGTGCAGCACAGCGGGCCGTTCCGGAAGGCCGCGCTCCGCGACAACCAGGTGCGCGACCCGCGCTCGCTGCTGGCGCTGGAGGTCAACGGCGAGACGCTGTCGCCGGACCACGGGTACCCGGCGCGGATCATCGTCCCGGCCGCGCCCGGCGTGCTCAACACCAAATGGGTGACCCGGCTGACGTTCGGAGAGCTGTGATGCGGAGGACGAACGGCCCGCGGTACGCGGCGGTCCTCAGGCGCTGGTACGGGGAAGGGCCGCTGCATCTCCTGCTCCTGGCCGCCACCTTCGCCCTGGCGGGCTACGCGGGTGTGCGGCTGCTGGAGGGGGACACGTTCGGTGTCGCGGTGTGGTTCGTCGGCTCCGCGCTGGTGCACGACCTCGTGCTGCTGCCGGTGTACGCGACGGCGGACCGGGGCGTACGCGCGGTTCTGGGACCGCGCTCCGGACTGGTCAATTTCGTCCGCGTGCCCGCCTTTCTCTCCGGGCTGCTCCTGCTGATGTGGTTCCCGCTGATCAGCAGGAAGGCGACCCATTACAAGCCGGCGAGCGGGCTCTCCCCCGATGTGTTCCTCGGGAACTGGCTGCTGATCACGGCGGCGTTGTTCGCGGTGTCGGCGTGCTGGCTGGGCGTCCGGACCCTCCGGGTGCGGCGCAGGGCAATGAAGGGGCGGCCGTCCGACACCCACTGATCGACGGCCCGCCAGGCGTTCGGCTGCGCGTACCGGAGCAGGGCCGGGGTGCCGAGCCGGGCCCAGGGGAAGAGCGCGCCCCCGGTGGCGGCCCGGTCCTCCTCGCCAGTCCCTTCCGGCGCGAGGCGACCGTCGTACAACCGGACCTGCACCCGTTCGTCGATGTCCAGCGGTGACGTTTCCGCGATGAGGAGCCCGCCGGGGGCGAGGAGGTCCGCGGTGCGCAGCAGGAGACCGTGCGGGTCGCCGCCGATGCCGATGTTGCCGTCGATCAGCAGCACGGTGCCCCAACGGCCCTCACCGGGAAGCGGGTCGAAGACGGAACGGTGCAGCGCCGAGCCGCCGATCCGGAGCGTGTGGGCGACAGCGGCGGCGCTGACGTCGATGCCGAGTGCGCGCTGGCCGCGGGAGGCCAGTTCCGCGACGAGGCGGCCGGGACCGCACCCGACGTCGAGGACCGGCCCTTCGCAGCGGCGCAGCGCCGACAGGTCGGCGGCGTCGGCCTGCGCACACCAGCGCTCGACGTCCAGGGGCAGCAGCCAGCCGTCCGTACGGCGGAGGAAGAGCGGACCATGGCCGTTGCGCAGCGCGTCGGCGTAGGGGTCGGTGGACCACGGGGCGAGGTCCTCTCTTTCGGAACCTGCCGTGCTCATGGCGCCGCGGTCCGGCACCGCGCCGCTCACCGGGCCGCCGCCGCGGTCAGCCGGGCCAGCGCCGCGGCGAACTCCCCGTGCGGTGCGGCGGCGGCGACGTGCGCGGCGTCCGCCGCCGTGTCCACGTCCCGCAGCCGCGGCAGATCGCGCACGGTCAGTCCGGCGTCGACGAGACGCCGCCGCTGGACCGCACCGGTCTGCGGGACGGACATGGGCACGCCGCGCACCAGGTCCGGGTCGGGGGCGGCCAGGCCGAGTGCCCAGAAGCCGCCGTCGTCGGCGGGGCCGAACCAGGCGTCGCAGTCGTCCCAGGCGTCCGGGGAGAGCGCGGGCGCCAGCTGGGCGGCGGAGATCTGCGGGGTGTCCATGCCGATGAGCAGGGCCGGACCGGTACAGCCGGCGAACGCCGCCGCGAGCCGCTCGTCGAGTCCGCCGGAACTCTGCGCCACCACCTCGACGCCCGCCGGCAGCCAGGGCCCCGGCCGCCCGTCCAGTACGAGGACGCGCCGCCGGGCGGGCAGCGAGAGCATCGTGCGCAGCGTGTCCCGGAGCGCCGCCTCGGCGAGCTGTGCGGCCTCGGCGGGTGTGAACGGCGGCGTGAGCCGGGTTTTGACCAGTCCCGGCAGCGGTTCCTTGGCGATGACGAGGAGGGCGGTCGGGCCGGGCACGCTCATCGGGGCGCCTCCTGACGGGCCGTCCCCGCGCTCGTCCGCTCCGGCGGCCGGTGCAGGACCGCGCGCATGTCCCGTACCGCATGCCAGGTCCCCCGCCAGGTGCCGGTCACCTTGGACCTGCCCGTACGCGGCAGGTACGGGACATCGGTCTCGGCGACCCGCAGCCCGGCGTCCGACGCACGCACCACCATCTCCAGCGGGTAGCCGCTGCGCCGGTCGGTGAGCTCCAGTGCCAGCAGGTCCGCCCGGCGCCCCGCCCGCATCGGGCCGAGGTCGTGCAGGCGCAGTCCCGTCCGGCGGCGCACCATCCGGGCCAGCGCGAGATTCCCGGCGCGGGCGTGCAGCGGCCACGCGCCACGGCCCTCGGGGCGGCGGCGCCCCAGCAGCAGATCGGTCTCGCCGTCGGCGACCCGGCGTACGAAGCCGGGCAGCAGACCCGGGTCGAGGGAACCGTCGCAGTCGCAGAAGCAGACGAACTCCGCCTCGGCGGCGAGCAGTCCGGCTTGGCACGCGGCGCCGAAGCCGCGTCGCGGCTCATGTACGACGGTCGCCCCGAGCGAGCGGGCGAGCTCCGCCGATCCGTCGGTGGAGCCGTTGTCGACGACGACGGCGCGCCAGCCGTCCGGGATGCGGCCCAGCACCCGGGGCAGCGCGGCGGCCTCGTCCAGACAGGGGAGGATCACGTCGGCGTGGGGGGAGTGGGCGGGGTAGAAGTCGGTCACCTCGCTCACACTACGGAGCGAAAACCGGCATTTCGGGCTTCAGGTTCTTACGGAAGACGGACGTCGACCCTTCGGCGGACCGCCGACTGCCCGACTCGGGGCCGGGATGCCAAGGTGACCGTATGGAGAACATCCCGGACACCCCGGGTCCCGGACCCGCCCCCGGCGGGCCGCGCGGCCATGTTGTCGTGGTCGACGACGATCCGACGGTTGCCGAGGTGGCCGCCGGCTGTCCGGACCGGGCGGGCCGGCCGGAGCCGGAGCGGCCGTCGGTCAACCGGTGGCGACCGCCTCCCTCAACGCCGCCCCGGCGAACTCCTCCATTCCCTCCGCGAAGCCCACCTCCGGGCGCCAGCCCAGTTCCTCCCTCAACCGCCGCGAGTCCGCCGTCACATGGCGTACGTCTCCGAGCCGGTACCCGCCGGTGATCTCCGGTGCCGGACCGCCGTGCGCGGACGCCAGAGCCGTCGCCATCTCGCCGATCGTGTGCGGATCCCCGCTCCCCGTGTTGTACGCGGCGAAACTTCCCGCCCCGCGTCCCCCCACGGCCTCCAGTGCCACCGCGTTCGCGGCCGCCACATCGCGTACGTGGACGAAGTCCCGCCGCTGACCGCCGTCCTCGAAGACCTGCGGCGCCTCGCCCCGCTCCAGCGAGGAGCGGAAGAAGGAGGCGACCCCCGCGTACGGGGTGTCGCGCGGCATCCCCGGCCCGTACACGTTGTGGTAGCGCAGGGCCACCGCCCGGCCGCCCGTCGCCCGGGCCCACGCGGCGGCCAGATGTTCCTGGGCGAGCTTCGTCGCCGCGTACACATTGCGCGGGTCGGTGGGTGCGTCCTCGCCCACCAGCCCCGGCGTCAGCTCCGCCCCGCAGTCCGGGCAGCGCGGCTCGAACCGGCCCGCCGCCAGATCGTCCACGGCCCGCGGCCCGGGTCTGACCCGTCCGTGCCGGGGGCAGTCGTACCGCCCCTCGCCGTAAACGACCATCGAACCGGCGAGCACCAGATTCCGCACACCGGCCGCGGCCATCTCCGCCAGCAGGACGGCGGTCCCGAGGTCATTGCAGCCGACGTACTCCGGGGCGTCCGCGAAGTCCTTGCCCAGACCGACCATCGCGGCCTGATGGCAGACCGCGTCGACGCCCCGCAGCGCGTCGGCCACCGCCGCCTGGTCCCGGACATCGGCAACGATCAGCCCGTCCCGGCCGCCTCCGGCACCCACGCCGTGCGCCGACTCCAGCAGCGCGTCGACCACCACCACTTCGTGCTTCCGCGCCGCCAGCGCCCCGGCGATGTGTCCCCCGATGAAACCGGCTCCGCCGGTGAGCAGTACACGCATGGCCGTCACGCTAAGCCCGAGTGGCCGTCAGACGAGCAGGAACGCGGCCGCGGTCCCCGCACCCAGTGCCGAGCCCGCCACCGTCTGGGCGACGCTGTGGTACCCGAGCGCCACGCGTGACCAGCACACGGCGACCGTCATCGCATACGCGAGCAGCCACCAAGGCGAGTGGACCGCGGCCAGCAGCGCGACGACCGCCGAGGCGACCGACGCGTCCACCGAGATCTTCCAGACGGTGTTGACGGCCAGCAGCACGACCGTCATCGCCCACAACGCCAGCATCGCCACCAGGATCCCGGTGGGCGCGTGGCCGAGGACCATGACGACCGAGCCTGTGCCGATTGAGCCGAGGATGACGAGGAAGATCGGTGCGCGCTTCGTACGGTCGACCACATGCCGGTCGCCCCAGGTGCCGCGCCCCCGCTCCCACTCGATGTACGCGGCCGGGAGGATCCCCGCGCACAGGGCGCCGAGCAGGCCCCACAGCAGACCGGTCCAGTGGCCGGCGGCAGCCGCCCCCATGGCGAGCATGCCGGCCAGCAGAAGGTTGCGGGGCTGCAGCACGTCCGTGACCACGCGGGCGGCCGAGGCCGTCGTCGGGTCGGAGCCGGTGGCCGAATCGGTGGTTGTCATGCCGTCCTCTCCATGGCCGCCGAAGCCGCCAGTACGTCCCGGACCCGGTCCTCGGTGACGGTCCGGTAGGCCGTCGCCACCTGCACCAGCCACGCCACCTCACCGTCCTGGTCGGTGGCGTGCTGGGTGCCGACCGTCGCGGCGCTCCCGGCGGGAGCACCGGCTTTCATCGCGGTGAGGGCGGCCTTGATCCAGTACGCGTCGGCGAGCGGACCGGCCTTCGCGGGGACAGGGGCCTCGGCCGCGGCAGCTGCCGCGGTGGCCGGGAGCAGGCTGTCCGGTACGTAGTGGCGCAGCTTCTCGACCGCGTCCGCGATATCGGCGGCCCACCGGTCGATCCGGAGGTCCGCGGGGGTGTCGAACCGGGTCAGCTCGCGCCGGAGCGAAGCCGGGGGCTCGAACGGCTGGTCGGGGAAGGCCGTCATCAGCTCGTACCAGAGCGCGTGCAGCCGGGTCTGGGCCCGCCACAGCTTCGCCCGGCGCCGCCCCTTGCTGAGGGCGGGGACGGAAGCACCGACCGCGAAGAACGCGAACAGCACGACCTGCGCGGCCTCGGTGACCTCGTCGAACTCCAGCGCGAAGGCGGGGCTCGGCTGGTCGATGACGCTGACCCACAGGAACAGGGTGCGGCTGACCGTGTAGGCGACGCCGATGAACATCGCGAACGTCATCATCGCGAGCCCCACCCGCAGATGGCGCAGCCCGGCACCGGCGGTGGCCAGCGCCCACTGGTAGGCGCAGACCGCGGACGCGGCGCCGAGGTAGAGATAAAACACGCTCATGTACAGCGTGGCGCCCCACTGGCCCGCATGGTCGGCAACGAAGCGGTCCGACGGCACGGAACGGTCGACGACGGTGAAGAAGAGCACTGTCAGCAGGATCAGCGTGGCGACGGACGCCTTGGCCGCCACCTGCTGGACCGCCCGGGCGAACCGGACGTGCCGCGGGACGTCACCGGCGTCGGGGTACTGGCCGTAGATGGCGACGATGTAGCTGAGGATCGCCAGGATCGCGATCGTCGCCGTGTAGTGCTTGATCAGAACCGAGAGGTCGGTGACCGGGCTGTCGTTGAGCCCGATCCGCACCACCTGGGTCTTGGTCCACAGGGCGGCGGCGAATCCGGCGTAGCAGCCCCACAGGGCGCGGCGACGCTTGTCCTCCTCGTCGCCCCACAGGGCGGCCGGCATGCGCCACACGGCGACAGCCGTCATCAGGACGGCTATGAGATAGCCGGCGAGGTCGAGCGGGGTCACGGCGGGATTCCTCTGGGTGGGGGTAAGGGGACGGGGAAGGGTCATGTACGGCGGAACAGGCCGCGGCGGTGCGCGACCGGGCGCGACAGCGAATTGGCGAGGCGTCCCACCATGTCGTCGCTGGTCACGTCCCTGGCCATCCGGGGGATGAGCGAGGCGCCGAACTCGGCGATCCGCTCGTCGTGCGTGTCGTACTGGGCGCGGGCCTGGACGGTGGAGTCGCCCGCGCGCAGCGAGTCGGCGACGCCGGAGTCCACGACCCGGGAGATCAGGGACGTGTCGAAGACGGGCAGCAGGCGCTGGAGCTGGTCCGCGTCGAGCGAGGTGCCGTGGTCGAACCACTCGTGGCACAGCTCGTGCAGGATGACGTGCTGGGTCTGGTACACGGTCGGGCGCCGCCGGTAGAGCACGAAGCTGGTCGAGCCGGAGGCGAGCCGCAGACCGCAGGCGGCATTGACGCGCGCCAGCCGGTCGGGCATTTCGTGCAGCATGATGGTGCGGCCGCGGGCCGCCTCCATGTTGGCCACCAGGCCGGCGATCGAGAACGGCGCGGGGATGGGGAGGTCGGCCAGTCCGGCCTCGCACTCCTTCCGCAGCTTGCGCAGGGACATGGCGGCCTAATGCGCCGATGGGCCGTCGGCGGCGGAACCGCCGCCTTCGCCGTCGGCGGGGGTGCCGGGCCGCTTCTTCGCGTCCTCCAGGAGCGAGAGCGCGAACTGCAGGAGTTCCGGCGGCAGACCGTCGTCGGCCAGGCCGCGTCCGGCGAGCCCGCTGATCTCCCCGGTACGCCGCTTCGCGAGGAACCGCAGCCCGGCGACGACGTCGTCGACGACCTCGGACTCCTCTTTGAAGAAGCGCCAGTCGACGCCGAAGCCCAGTCCGAGGGCCTTGAGGATGTCCTCGGACGGCTGGGTGACCTTCCCGGCGAGGATGTTGGAAAAGTAGCTGTGCGACAGCGAGCCGCCGCGTTCCCTGACCAGGTCCGCGAAGACCCGCCCCGAGATCTTCTGGCCGGGGAAGGTCTCCTCCACCATGTATTCGACCTTCTGCTGCAGCGTCCGCAGCTCCGGCGCGCGCTCTTCGCCGTTGTCCATCGGGGCCCCCACGTTCACGTCCGCCGGCACGCGCGCCCCTGAGACGCTGCGCCTGCCTGGATCCGGTCGACGGGCTCGTACTGTAACCAACCGGAATGAGGGGTCCGCAGCGTGGGGAGGCGGGCGAGACATGGCGGAACATCCTGCTCCGCTGTCAGGAGTGGGCTTGCGTAAACACTCTACGTCACTGTTAACTCGAAAAAACATGGGCAAGGGGCCACGAGGGGAGTCCCTTGCCCGTGAAGTCGTCGTGCGCCCGCGTGTCCGCCGGCCCAGCCACATGTTCGGGCCCACAACACGTTGTAGCCCTTCACGACGGGGGATGCGTGAAGGGCTACTCATGCATTATGACCATTGATCCCTCCCCCCATCAACAGACCAGCTGATCAGTGTCCACCGCCCCTGTGGTCCGAGGGCGGCCACCGCCGCTACTCCCTCTACCAGGTGCGCATGGCCGCCCGTGCCCCCGAACTCGTCGACGCGGCACGCCGATCGAGGCCGCCTGTCGCATCGTCGTTCTGGAGGACCGGCTCGAAGCGGCCCCGTGCCTCGATGCGGAGCCGCGCAGGCCGGTGGCGGGTTCGGGGTCCCGAGGCCGGGTCCCTACGCCGGGGCTCCGTGCCGGGAGCGCATATCTGTTGTCGCAAGCACAGAATTTTATGCAATGCGCGACGAGGGTTTATGGCGTGCCGGACGGAGTGTAATTACACGCCGCGCGCGGTCACTTGCATCGTGCTACGGTGGATACCAGTTGCGGTTGTGGTTCCCAAAACTCCAAGTGCTCTTGTCGCCACAATTGGCTGGTGGGCGCGCTTTTGTAATTCCGGCATCATCATTCCGGACGGGGTAATCATTGCGGCGACGCGGGACCGGCACAGTGCGAGGTCCCCGGGCACTGCCCCAGAAGGAGAAAAGACATGGCTACTGGCACCGTCAAGTGGTTCAACGCGGAAAAGGGCTTCGGCTTCATCGAGCAGGACGGTGGCGGCCCTGACGTCTTCGCCCACTACTCGAACATCGCCGTGAGTGGCTACCGTGAGCTGCAGGAGGGCCAGAAGGTGACCTTCGACGTCACGCAGGGCCAGAAGGGCCCGCAGGCGGAGAACATCACCCCCGTGTGATCCTGCAGATGCTCCAGCGTCCGACGCGCTGAGACGCACGTGCGCAGCTGGGACCCGCGCCTTCGGGTGCGGGTCCCAGCTCGTTGCTTTTCCGGGCCCGTACCCGTGTGCCGGCCCCCGTCCCCGTGACAGACACGATTCATCATCCACCGTGCCGGACACGGCTCACTTTTCGCAGCCGGGCTTCTTCCGCGCATTTCATCGGCCCGTTCTTGCGATTCCTGCGCTACTTCACTGCCGCGCGGAATTCCTCGATACGCGCCATATCGAGGAAGAGCTCTCCTTGAACCGCTCAACGCGCACGAACGACTGCTGCTCCGGCAACCGCGGCGGAGCCCCGAGCCGTTCCGGTTCCGGCTACCGTTCCGGTTCCGGATCATGCTCCGGTTCCGGTGGCTACGGCCGCCGGCCCGCCGCCGGACAGGGCGAGTTCGCCCCGCCGAAGACCATCACTCCGGCGCTGCCCGCCGTCGAGGCCTTCGCCGGCCTGGACCTGCCCGCGCCCCTGCCGGCGGCGCTCGCCGCCAAGGGCGTCACCATCACGGCGCCGACGACGGAGCGTCCCAGGAGCGGCGGCCCGTCGTCCCGCGGCCGCCGCCCGGCACCGGCGCGCCGCACCGCCGTACCGGAGCCGGGCGGGCCGGGGCGAAGGAATCATGAAGTCCCTGCCCCGCAACGCGCGTTCGGCGACCGCATGTCGCCGGTCGGGCGACGGCGCACCCCCCGTTTGGCCTACACGGGAAGAGTAATTGCGGGTCACTGCCAGAGCGCCTCGGCGAGTGCGACCCCGGCGAACACCGCGCCCAGCGCCGCCGCCACGCTCGCCACGACATTGGCCGTGGCGTAGAGCTTCGCCCCGTCCTCGGCCAGCCGCAGCGTCTCGTAACCGAACGTCGAATACGTCGTCAGCGCCCCGCACAGCCCCGTACCGACGAACAGCTGCACCTGCGACGAGGCGGCACCGGCCGCCACCGCGCCGGTCAGCAGCCCCAGCAGCAGGGATCCCGCCACGTTCACCGCGAACGTCCCCCACGGGAAGACCGTGTCGTGCCGGACCTGGACCGCACGGTCGGTCAGATAGCGGAGCGGGGCGCCGATCGCGGCGCCGACGATCACCAGCAGCCAGGTCACCGGCCCTCCTCCCGGTCGCGGGGGCGGACGATCTCGCACGTGTCGAGGACGACGACGCCGTCCCCGGTCAGTTCGTCGATGAGCGGCAGGAACGCGCGGATCCGGTCCTCGGTGTCCACGATCACGACCGCCACCGGCAGATCCTCGCTCAGCGACAGCAGTCGCTGGGTGTGGATCCGCGACGAGGCGCCGAACCCCTCGATGCCACGGAACGCACTCGCACCCGCCAGCCCTGCCCGGTGCGCCCGGTGCACGATCTCCGCATAGACGGGGCGGTGGTGCCAGACGTCGGACTCCCCGACCAGGACCGTCAGGCGCAGCCCCCGCTCGGCCGCCCCGGCCGGCTCCGTCTCCCTCGTCATGGCTGCCTCCACGCCAGCACACGGCGGGTCACCCACACCGCACTCCACACCGCGGCGAGCGCCGCCAGCAGCGTCAGCCCGAGATACGCGATGCCGGTACGGGCCCGGCCGCCGTCCACCAGCCGTTCGATGTCCGCGGCGTACGTGGAGAACGTGGTGAACCCGCCCAGCACCCCCGTGCCGAAGAACGGGCGCACCAGCCGGTGCGCCGCCCATACGTCGCTGATCAGGACCATGAACGCGCCGATCACCGCGCACCCGAGGACATTCACGACCAGAGTCGTCCACGGGAAGCCGCCCGGCGGGGTGCTCCAGATCAGCGACGCTCCGTAACGGGCGGTCGCTCCGGCGGCGCCGCCGAGGGCGATGACGCCGAGGACGGGCCACTGCCCGCCCGGCTGCCGGCTGCGCTGCCCGGGTACGGGCGCGACACGCCGGGTGCCGTCAGGACCATCCGTCACGGGTGTCGCTCGGGGCTGCTGGGCTCCCATGGGCGCATGTCTCCTACCTGCTGGGTGCCCGGACACGAGCACGTCCCACCGCAAGTAGGGACCGTTGGCGGCACTGCTGCCGCGGTTCGGGTACGGCGGGCCCCACCGCCGCGCAGCAACCGTCACCAGTCCCTGCTCGCACCAGACTATCGCCCGGCCGAACGCTCCGCCCGCCGCAGGTCGGCAGCCGCCGGGCGCGACCCATAACCCGTAGTGGTACGAGGTGCGTTGTCCCTCGCCGCCTTCCGGATCCGGTCCGGAACGGTTCCCGGGATCTGCCGCCGCGCTCAAAGTGACCGGATTCTGCGGGTGGTTGATGGCACGACTCCGATTCGGTGACGGAAGAGGCCCATAGGGCTCCGGGGCTCCGCCCGTCAGCGGTCCCAAGGTGTCGCGAAGGAGGGAGGGAAAACCGGAGAATAATGTTTCGCCCATTTAGGGGCACGGGGCGGGTGCTAGGCTCGCGCGGATCGGGAGCGCGGAACAATGGAGAACCCCCGAGAACGTCTGGGAACCCCCGAGAGTACGAGAGGGCGAAAGGGAATGGCCGTGGAGAAGACCTCCCCGAGGATTGTGGTGGTGGTCCCCACCTACAACGAACGGACGAATCTGCCGATCCTCGTCGATCTGCTCACGGATCTGCACCTGCCGAACCTGCACATTCTGGTGGTGGACGACAATTCGCCCGACGGCACGGGGGATGTGGCGGACCGGCTCGCGGCCGAGACCTCGGGCCTGGTCGGAGTATTGCACCGCACCGAGAAGGACGGGCTCGGGCGCGCCTACGTGGCCGGGATGACGCGTGCGCTCGCGGAGAAGGCGGAAGTTGTCATTCAGATGGATGCGGACCTCTCCCATCCGGCGTCGGTGGTTCCGGTCATGGTCGAGAAACTGTTCGCCGAGAATGCCGCAGTCGTCATTGGGTCCCGTTATGTGGAAGGTGGTTCGCTGGCCGCCGAGTGGCCATGGCACCGCAAGGCGCTCTCCGTCTGGGCCAATTTCTATGTCAATGCCATTTTGCGACTGCATGTGAAGGACGCCACCGCCGGGTTCAAGGTATGGCGGGCGGACACTCTGAAATCGATCGATCTGCCATCCGTCCGCAGCAATGGGTATTCCTTTCAGGTGGAGATGAACTACCGCACGGTCAGGCGCGGATTGCGGGTGGTCGAGGTCCCGATCCGATTCGAGGAGCGGGTGAACGGCGAGTCGAAGCTCGGACTGCGCGTGCAGATCGAGTCTGCGGTGGCGCCGTGGAAGCTGCGGTTCGGCAAGCAGGACTGAGCTCCTCTAAGCCTTCAACAGTGCGAGAACTTCCTCGTCGGGCGTCTGGGAGAAGTCCCGGTACCACTCGCCGACGGCCGAGAAGAGGGCCGGTGTGGAGAGACAGACCACCTCGTCCACCTGCGTACGAAGCCAGGCGATCGTGTCCGCGGGCGCCACCGGAACCGCCAGTACCACCCGGGCCGCGCCCTGCGCCCGTACGACCTCGCAGGCGGCCGAGGCCGTGGCGCCGGTCGCCACCCCGTCGTCGATCACGATCGCGGTACGGCCGGCCAGCTCCAACCGCGGCCGGTCGCCCCGGAACTGCCGTGCCTGCCGGGCGAGTTCGGCCGTCTCGGCGCGCTCCACGGACGCGATGTCCCCGCGGCTGATCCCCCCGCGGCGTACGACGTCTTCATTGATCACCCGCACCCCGCCCTCCCCGATGGCACCGAATGCCAGCTCACGGTGGTACGGAACACCGAGCTTGCGGACCACGATCACATCGAGAGGTGCGCCGAGCGCGGTCGCCACCGCCGCGGCGACCGGGACCCCGCCACGGGGCAGCCCCAGAACGACGGGTTTCTCCCCCTCTTCCTCCCCCTGCAGATGCCGGAGCGCTTCGGCGAGCTGCCTGCCCGCATCCGTGCGATCGGTGAACAGCACGGTGGTTCACCTCCGACCCAGGGGAGACAGAGGCACGTACGCACCTACTTCGAAGCAACCCCATTTGCGGCACCCGCGCAAGTCGGCGACGGTCGATCCATGGAACGGATCGGAGCGGTACTGATCGACATCGACGGCGTGCTCACCGTCGACTGGGAACCGCTGCCCGGCGCGGTGGCCGCCCTGGAGCGGCTGCGTGCCGCCGGACTCCCGTTCGCCCTGGTCACCAACACCACCTCACGCACCCGTGCCCGGATCGCGGCGAAGCTGGCCGCGGCGGGCTTCCCCGTCGGCGAGGACGACATCCTCACTGCGCCCGCCGTCACCGCCGCGTACCTGCGCGCCCACTGCCCGGGTGCCCGGTGCGCGCTGCTCAACAGCGGCGACGTCAGCGAGGACCTGACGGGCGTGACCGTCGTCGACGTGGGGGAGAGCGCTCCCGCGGACGTGGTCGTCCTGGGAGGCGCGGGCGACGCGTTCGACTACGCGTCGCTCAACGCCGCGTTCCGCCACCTCCAGCACGGCGCCCGGCTGATCGCCATGCACCGCAACCTGTACTGGCGTACGGCGGAAGGTCTCGCCCTCGACACCGGGGCCTTCCTCCCGGGGCTGGAACGGGCCGCCCGGACCGAGGCGGAAATCACCGGCAAACCCGCCGAGGCGTTCTACGCCACCGCTCTGGCCCACCTCGGCGCCACCGCGTCCGGCACGCTGATGGTGGGCGACGACATCGAGACCGACGTACTCGCGGCCCAGCGGTGCGGCATCACGGGCGTCCTCGTCAGAACAGGCAAGTACCTGCCCGAGACACACCGCTCCGCCACCGGCACCCCGGACCACGTCCTCGACTCCTTCGCGGGCCTCCCGGCTCTTCTGGACCGATGAGCCCCGACAGGCTCTCAGTCGCTGTCGCGCATGCGATGCGGCAGCCACTCCTGCCGGTGGTCGGCGTGGTCGGCGTAAGGCAGTGCCAGGTCCGCCTCCTCGTCGAGGCGGGCGCGCAGGAACTCCACCAGGTCGTCGGTCATGCACGCATCATTCCGCGCCGCGACGGTTCGGACGCGGACCCGTGCCACGACCGCACGGACACACCCGCCCCACCTCCCGCCACCGTCCGAGGGATGTGCCCGCCGCGCCGCGCCTGACCACCCGCCTGCGCCGCCCGCGAGTCATACCCTCAGAACGCCCTTTTCCCGGTCTTCGTGCATCACACACACCGGTGGAGTTCGCATGTCATCAGCCGTCACCGGAAACCGACGCCGGAATCGGAGGCATCGGCGCGTCTTCACCCTCCTCGGCCTCGTGCTGGTCGCCACTGTCGCCGCGTTCGGCATGGACTGGGTGATGCCGTCGAAAGCCCCGGACGAGCTCGACCCGCGCATCTCCTCGATCATGGGCAAGCCCGACTACCCGCACGCCCAGTGGGGTCTGTTCGAGCAGAACCCGGAGACCGGCAAGGTGGTGCAGTCGCGCTACGCGGACCAGTTCTTCACCCCGGGTTCCGTGGCCAAACTGTTCGGCGTCAGCGGCGTCTGGCACACCCTCGGCAGCGATCACCGCTTCGTCACGCCGGTTCATGCCGTCGGAGAGCGCCGGGGCGCGACCCTCACCGGGAATCTGGACCTCGTCGCGCAGGGCGACCTGACCCTCGGCGGCCGTACGCGTGCGGACGGCACCGTCGCCTTCACCACCATCGACCACAGCTACGCCGACGACATCCCCGGAGCGACTCTCACCTCGCAGAACCCGCTGGCCGGCATCGACCAACTGGCCCGGCAGGTACGCGCCTCGGGGATCACCAAGGTGGACGGCGACGTGGTCGTGGACGCCCGGCTGTTCCGTCCCGACCCGGAACTCGACCCGGCGCCGACGCCGCTGATCATCAACGACAACCTCATCGACCTGCTCACCACCCCCGGCGACGCACCGGGCGCGCCCGCCGAGCTGGACTGGCGCCCGAAGGTGGCGCCGTACCGCGTCACGTCCTCCGTCCGGACCGTCGAGGCGGGCAAGCCCGCCGACATCACGGTGACGCCCTCCGCCGACGGCACCCGGATCCAGCTCTCCGGCACCATCGCCGCCGATTCCGCCCCGGTCCTGCGGGTGTCGGACATCCGGGACCCGAACGCCTTCGGCCGCACCGCCTTGATCGAGGCACTGAAGCGGGCCGGGGTCGAGGTCACTGCGGCCGCGGGCGGAGCCAATCCGGCCGGCAAGCTGCCCGACTCCTACCGGGGCGCGCCCGAGGTGGCCCGGTTCACGTCCCCGCCGTTCGAGCAGTACGCCCGCCTCATCCTCAAGGCGAGCCACAACCTCGGGGCGAACCTCGGCATCTGCCTGATGGCCGTCAGCACGGGAAGTCATCAGTGCCAGCACGGATTCCCCGCACTGGCGAAGTTCCTGGACGAGGCGAAGGTGGACCGCAAGGCGGTGCACCTGGCCGACGGCCGCGGTGGCAACCCGGCCGACCGCGCCACGCCCCGCGCCGTCGCCCGGATCCTGACGTACTGGCAGGGCACCCCCGATGCGGACCGCTTCCGGGAGGCTCTGCCGACCCTGGGCGTCGACGGCAGCCTCGCGGGCAACTGCCGCGACTGCCTCGCCCGGGGCAAGGTTTTCGCCAAGACGGGAACCGTCGCAGGCGGCGACCTCCTCAACGACCGGCTGGCGGTGGGCGCGGAGACGACGGCCGGGTATCTGGAGACGAGCCAGGGGCACTACGACGTGTTCTTCATCGGGGTGAACGGCGCCTCGACGCCCGACATCAACGGCGTGCTGACCATCGGGAACGACGTGGCCGACATCGCCGCGATCCTTCAGGAGAACGCGAGCGGCAGTTCCTGAGCCACGCACGCCGCCACGGGCCACGGAGATGCCGGCGGGCCCTTGGTGTCCACGGGCCGGTGGACACGGGGTTCAACCGGTCGAGGCTGCCGCGAGCACCGTCCCGCGGGCCGGCCGCCGAGGTATGAGCAATCGACCAGTACATAGGGCCGGTTGGAGCGCACGGTACCCATGGCCATCACCGGCTGGTTCCTGTTCGTCATTCTGTGCCTCGACGCCGGTATCGCGACCGGGTGCGACGCGGCGACCACCGAGGATTTCCTGGTCCGCTATCGGGCCGTTCCGAAATCCTGCGTCCAGTAGTGGCCGGGCTGCGCGAGTCCGATGCCGATTTCCTTGTACGTGCAGTCGAGGATGTTGCGCTTGTGTCCCGGGCTGGTCATCCAGGCATTCATCACCGACTCGGGTGTGGAGTAGCCGTAGGCGACGTTCTCGCCGTAGGCACTCCAGGTGTAACCGGCTCGCGTGATCCGGTCGCTGGGCGACGATCCGTCGGAGCCCGTGTGGGACATGTTCCGGTGGTCGGCCATGTCCTTGCTGTGGTCCTGCGCGGCCTTGGTCAGCTTGGCATTGACGGAGAGCGGCGAGCATCCGACCTTGCCGCGCTCGCTGTTGACGAGCGCCAGCACGCGGGCCGTGTCCGCGGACGCGGGGGTGGTGGTCGGGGCCGGTGCTGCCGATGCGCTCGCAGACGCCGCAGGGCTCGTGGGCGCACTCGCAGTCGGCTTCTGCCCCCGGGGGCCGGCCGTCCAGTGGTGCGCGGAGCTCGGGGTCTTCCAGTGGTGCGCGGAGCTCACGGTCTCCCAGTGGGCGGAGGGCCGGCTGCCCGCGTCCTCCGGAGCGCCCAGACAGGCCATGGCCGCGGAGGGGATGCCCACGGCTCCCGCTGCGACGACAGCGATGGCTATCGGCCGGTAGGACTTCTTCCTGCGGTGCTTCCTCATGCGTGACCTCGCTCGGTAATCGCCAAGCGCCCCCGGTAGGGCAGGGCTCAGCGCAGTTCCTGGCTTGAGCTGTGGAGATGCTGTGCGGCCGTCATTCTTGGAACTGCCGCGAGGCGGGGCAACACGCCCCATGACTATCGAGCTTCGTAGTGATGGCCGGCCCTTGCCACGGTCGCCCGGCCGTGCTTGTCCGGCTCCCGGAGCCGTGAGAAGTCCTGTCGCGTCGTCAGGGTTCCCTGCGCGCCGAAGGAACGGGCGCGACCACCCGCCCGTTCGGATTCCGGCCCACCCCGCGCGGGGCATGTGACATCAAGTCGGACAAATCTCATCAAGTCGCCGTTGTGATATCTACTATTCGGTGACCGCATTGCCGAACATCGATGTGGGAGATGTCACCGGCGAATGAATGCGCCTTCTCTTTTCGTTTCACGCTGTGCAACGGGCGGTTCGTGAGTGCGCAAGGTAGGGAATGGCGCCCGAAAGGCGATAAAGAAGATCACCTGAACCGGGCGGGCAAAAGGATCACCCCGGCTGTGGCGGGGCACCGCATCCGCGGACGCCCGGGCGCACCCGTCCCCCGGCCGAGCTCACCGAGCTCGGTGCGTTCTCCCGCGGCGCCCGGTTTCGTATGCCTCCCCGCGGCCACCCGGAAACAGTTGCCGGAGCCGCTCGGAGACCGCGCACGGGCATGGGCCCGCCCGAGCGGATCCATGCCCGGCGCGGGCCTTCAGGTGCGGCCGTAGCGGATGGTGTGGTCGGCGAACTCCAGGGCCATGTCGGTGGTGACGGTGGGACGGGTGTGCCTGATCGTGTGGAGAAAGTCCTCGGTGGTCGGCTGGGCCCTCTCCCCGGTGTCGAGGGTGCGTTCGAAGGCGGACTGGGCGACCGTACGGGCGGCTTGCCTGATGTCGGCGGGGGTGAATCCCTCGCTGGCGTCGGCCAGCACGGCCGTGTCGGCTTCGGTCCCGGTCTTGGCGATATAGCTGGTCCACAGGGCCTTACGGGCCTCGTGGTCGGGCGGCCCGACGGGCAGCACGTAATCGAATCGGCCATGGCGCAGGAAGGCCGGATCCAGGGCGGCGACCGTATTGGTGGCGCAGATGAGCAGTCTGCCGTCGCGGTCGCGGAACCGCACGATCGATTTGAGGAGCTCATTGACCACGCCGACAGACATGGGGTCGGCGAGGTTGCGGGTGCCGGCGACTTCCTCCACCTCGTCGATGAAGACCAGTGCATGGTCGAGTTGTGCGATCTCCTCGAAGCGGCGGCTGAGTCCGTGCGCGAGCCCGTCCTCCAGTGCGAGCCGGGAGGGGAAGAGCTCGACGAACGGCCAGCCGAGCCGACTTGCCACAGCCTTGGCGAACGTGCTCTTGCCCGTCCCCGGGGGACCGAACAGGACGACGGCCTGGGGCGGTTCGACGCCGTGCGCGTCAGCAAGCTCGGGGTTGGCCAGGGGAAGCACCAGCCGGCGTTCGACGAGCCGCTTCTCGTCCGCCATACCCGAGAGCTTCTCCCAGAGCCCGGCCGCGGGCACCGTCGCCCCGAGCGAGGACAGGATCGCGGAGTCCTGGGCGGTCACCGACTGCACCTTCTCGAAGTACGTCAGCCCCCGGTGCTGTCGGAACCCGGAATGGCCGAGCGCTGCGGCGCCCGTCTCCTCCTCGGGCAGAACCGCGGCGACGATCTTGGCTCCGGCGCTCTGCAGGCGGCGCTCCAGGGCGGAGAGCAGCGCGGTGCCCAGCCCCAGGTTCCGCCAGGCCGGATGCAGGGCGATACGCAGCACCCAGGCCCGGTCGCCGTCCACCCGTCCCACCGCCGCGCCCACGAGGTGCCCGTCGGCCACCGCGACGACACCGGGATTCTGTGCCTGCACCGCGGCGACGACCTCGGACAGGCGGAAAACAGCGGGCTGGTCGGTCGTGGTGCTCTCCGCGTCGAGTCGCACCACCGATTCGAGATCGTCCGGCGTGAAGTCCCGCACATGCCACACAGCCATGGCCCAGCCCTTGGACGTCGCTCCTTGAACTTCCATCATCAGCCAGGTCCGGCAGGGTCGCCAATCAACGGCATACGGTCGCACCGGGGCGCCGGGCGAAGGGCCCATCGGTGCGACCCGCCTCATCGTGACGGTCGAGCTGACTGCTGCCTCAAGCAACGCCGCGCGTACGGGAATTCACCCCCTCGCCCGGTGCCGCGCGGCCGGATGCGGAGCGGATCGCTGTCGGCGCGGAGCGGTGGGGGAGATCCGGCCTGCGAGGCGAGCCGCTCCGATTCCGCCGCACCCGGAACAGCCCGAGCCCGGCAGGAAAACCCTCAGGGCGTGGACTGCCCCGGCAGGGCTCCGGGAGGCGTACGGCTCACTGTCCGGCCCAACGCGGCCGCTGCGCGGGCGAATTTCACGGCGTCCACGACGGCCGCACCACCCAGGTCGTTGTTGAAGTACACATACACATCGTCCTCGTCGGGCCAGGCGTCGACGATGCGACGGGCCCAGGACGTCAACGCCTGGCGGCCGTAGCGCGGCGGCGGCTCCGCGATGCCGCCGTGAAACCGTACGTACCCCCATGACGCGGTACGCCACAGCGGCGTCACCGGGCGGGACCAGCGATCTGCCCAGCACAGGGCGCTGCCATGCCGTTCCAGCACCGCCCGGAGCTCCCGCTCCGCCTCCCACCACGAGGTGTGCCGGAGTTCGACGGCCACCCGAACCCCGTCGGGAAAGCAGCTCAGGCAGGCGTCCAGAGCCCCGATGTCCGCATGGAAGTTCGAAGGCAGTTGGAGCAGCACGGGTCCCAGGCGGTCGCCGAGGGCCTCGGCGTGATCCATCAGCCGGAGCACCGGCTCCGCGGGATCGTGCAGCCGCTTCAGATGGGTCAAGTAGCGGCTGGCCTTGACCGCCATGACGAACCCCTGCGGTGTCCGCTCCCGCCAGGAGGCGAAGGTCTCCGCCGTGGGGAGCCGGTAGAAGGCGTTGTTGTTCTCCACGGTGGCGAAGTGCCGGGCGTACTCCTCCAGCCACAGCCGCTGCGGGTGCCCGGGGGGATAGAGAACGCCGCGCCAGTCCTTGTACTGCCACCCTGAGGTTCCGACGAGCATGGGCATGGTCCGATCCCTGCCCCTGAGGCCGGAGGCCGTAACGCCTCGCCGGGCGAGTGCGCCGTAGTGGAGGCACGGACGGGCAGGGTCGGCGTCAGCGGCGTGGCGTATCCGGCAGCGCGCCTTTGATGCTGCGGAGCGATCTCGTCGCGCACTGCTCCGGACGCTCCTGGTGACAGCTGTCCAGCGCCCTGAGTGGCACGTACGGGCAGGGGTGCGTGTCGCACGCCGTCGCTCATCGGTGCGTGCGCCACGCGGCGAGCAGATCTTCGGGGCCGTGGACGGCCTGCAGCCCCGAACAGCCGACGCGTGCCCAGGGCGCCACAATGGAGATACGGGACGCACCTGCCGTAGCGGAGAGCGGGGCCCTTCGATGCCGTACATTGCCGTCACTGCGTTGAGCCACACCGGGCTCATTCGCGATCACAACGAGGACAGCCTCGTTGTCGGACCGTGGACGCTGTGCGGCACCGTGACCGAGAATCCGCAGACGCTGCTGTTCCCGCTCGGCACGCCGCTCGTCGTCGCGGTCGCCGACGGGATCGGCGGGCAGCCCGCCGGCGAAGTGGCCAGTGCGCTGGTCGTCCGCCAACTCGCGTCGTTCGGTCCTTCATTGGACAGCGAGGAAGCCGTTCGTGACGCTCTGAACGTCTGCAACGACGCGGTGTACGCAGCCGCCGACGGCAATCCGGAACTGGTCACCATGGGGACCACGGTCGCGGGCGCCGTCGTGCTGGCGGAGTCGCTGCTCGCCTTCAACGTCGGCGACAGCAGGGTGCTCGACGCGACTCGGGACGGACTCCGCCAGGTGAGCGTGGACGACAGCCCGCCGTTGCCGCCGGGCCGGCGCACCACGTCACTTGTCACACAGGCGCTCGGCGGCGCCCGCCGGTTCAGCGCCATCACACCCCACGTCACGACGGCGCCGCTGTCCGCAGGTGATCGCTACCTGGTCTGCACCGACGGGCTGACCGACCCGGTGACGGAGGACGCACTCGACAGTCTGCTGCGCGTGCACAACGACGGCAGGGCCGCTTTCGAGCTGTGGAAGGCCGCTATCGAGGCGGGAGGCCCCGACAACATCACGCTCGCGATGGTACGCATCGGCGAGTAGGGGCGAGTGGGCCGTCGCAACAGGGGGAGGTCGCGGAACGGCGCAGTCCGTCCACGCACACGATTCCTGAACGGATGCGAGCCGGTGGCTGCCGCCCCGGTGGAACCGCGATCCGGGGCGGCACGTATGGATGGCTGCCTCTCTACGTGGTCGTCGGCGCGGGAGTCTCGCCGGCCCGCTCGACCGCGGCCTTGGTGAGGACCGCGGAGGTGCCGACAACGGTCCCGGCCGGGCCGGCGTCGCCGGCTTCGGTGAGGACCGTGCGTTCACCGAGGAACGCGTACGTGGTCCGGTCGAAGACCCACTGCGTCTGCTGCCCGTGTGCCGTACGGGCGACGGCAACGCCCTCACGTCCCGTGGCGTCGGCGACCGCATGGATCACCGTCACCCCGGGGATCTTCGCGGCGGCCTTGTAGAGCGCGGCGCTGACCTGCGGTGGTGCCCAGGTCTCGGCCAGCAGTTCGCCGATCGCGGTGAATGCTCGCTGATCCGGGTCCTGGCCCTGTCCGCGGGTCTCGTCCCGGATCATTTTCAGCAGGGCGTCGGGGTCGGTGGGCAGCGACGCGACGTACTGATGGGTCGGGTTGGTGATCGACGGGTCCGCCCTGTGCGCCGTGCTCGGCCGGGGCGTCGCCCCAGGGCCGTCGAGGGTGTGGACCGGTGCGTCGGTGCCGAGCGGGGTGTCAGGCCCGCCCCCCTCGCGCAGCAGGCCGGGGCGGCTGCCGTCGGCGGACAACCACACCTGCCGCGTGTGCACGGGGGCCATGGTCACGGGGCCTCCTCCGGCGCTCTGCGCGGCGTAGGCGACCTTGCTCTCGATGTACACGAACTGGTCGGCACGGAACGTCGGTTGCTTCCTTCCGGCGGCGGCGAGCGCGATGCGGTCGAGGAGCTGTGTCACTTCGGGTGCACGGAGGGCGCCGCCGTGTGTGACCGCGATGTTGTCGCGCCCTGGCGTGTCCGCGAGGTTCACGGCCACGACGCCGCAGACTGCCAAGGCGCAGGCGACAGCCGGCACCAGGACCCGGACCAGGCGCCGGCGCGGCGCCCGGGTGGTGAGGACGCCGGGCTGTTCGGCGGGGGCAGCCTTGCGCAGCAGTGCTTCCTTCAGCAGCAGTTCGCGGTCGGGACCCAGGCCGGGGACCGGCGGCGGGGGCAGCAGGCTGGTGAGGCCGAGGCGTTCGGTCTTCTCGGACCGGTGATGCGTACGGCGCCGCGGGGAGGTGTTCATCCGTGGTTCTCCTGGGTCAACGGCCGGGCGACGGGGATACGGCCCGGTACTGGCTTGTCGGGGCTGGCGGAGTGTTCCCTGCTTTCCGCCGCGGCCGGCCGGCCGGCTCCGGCCTGCGTGGTCCGCGAACGTGCGGCGCGCGCTTCGGTGCCGGCGAGCTCGCGCAGTCGGGTACGGGCGCGGGACAGGCGTGAGCGGACGGTGCCGACCGGCACGCCGAGTGCGTCGGCCGCGGCCGCGTAGTCCAGGCCGGCCCACACCACGAGGGTGAAGACCTCCCGGTCGCGCCGCCGCAGGCGGGCGAGTGCGGTGTGGGCGGCGCGCAGTTGCTCGGCATCCGCGAGGTGCGTGACGAGATCGTCGACGAAGTCCGGAATCGAACCGCGTTCCGGGACGCGGGCGAGCGCGATCTCACGGCGTCGGCGTGCGCGTGCGTTGCGGCGCATGATGTTGGTGGCGATTCCCAGCAGCCACGGGCGCAGACTGTCCCCGTCGGGGCGCAGCTTCTCCCGGCTGCGCCATGCTTCCAGGAAGGTCGCCGAGACGACGTCTTCGGCCTCCGCCCAGTCGCCCGTCACCCGCAGGGCATAGCGGTACAGCACCTGGGCGTGCTCGTCGTACAGCTCTCCCAAGGCGTCGCGGTCTCCGCGGCGGAAGCGATTCCTCATGAGTGATTCCACACTCTGCTCTGCCACGTCCGTTGCGCCGGTTCCGGTGACGTGCGCCACACGTGCCGCAGCGGGGCCACGCCCTCGCACCCGGCGTGACGCAGCTCACGGGAACGCCGGCGCCCGGAAGCGCAGTGCAGGTCATGAACAGTTCTTCCGTACCCCGCCGGAGTGTCCTGCGTACTCTGGCTCTCGCCGTCGCCCTGGTCGGCAGCGCGACGCCCGCATGGGACACCACCGCCTTCGCCGCGGAGCCGGCGACGTACGCCCTCACGATTACTCACCTCGACCGCACCGGCCACAAGACCGGGAACTACGCCACCAACGTCACCGGAATCTCCGGCCCGGGTGCCGACGAGGCCGCCCATCCGTACGACGCTTCCGGTACGACCACCGTGCGCCTGCCCCGGGGCCGGTACCTCCTGGACAGCTCCCTGACCACAGGTAACGAAGCGGACGGGACGGACTGGATCGTCCAACCGCGCCTCGACCTCGACCGCGACACCACCATCACCGTCGACGCGCGGACCACCGTCCCCGTCGACGTACGGCCGCCCGACGGCTCCGCGGGCTTCCTGCACAGCGCGATGTTCGTCGAGGTCACGCACGACGGCACCACCCGGGACGCCAACCTGATCAACTCCAGCTCGAACCTGCGCGTCGCGCACCTGGGTCCCGACAGTGAACCCGGATCGGTGAAGCAGTGGTTCGACGCGTACTGGACGACCGAGACCGTCGGCTACGCGCTCGGCTATACCTTCACCGGCCCCCGCGCCCTGACGGGGCTCACCCGGCACCCCTCCCCGAAGGACCTGGCCACCGTGCAGATCCGCGGCGCGGCCCGGCCGGGCACCGCAGGGACCGCGTCCGTCGACCTGCAACCGAGTGCCGGACCGACCGTCGGCGTCGCCCAGATGATGGCGACCCCCGGCACCGCCACCTACCTCGTGACACCTGAACGCGGCACCTGGGACATCTCCTACTCTGCCCCCGGTACGCCCGGCGCGGCATCGAGCCGCTACAGCGCCGATGGCGTCGCCGTGCGGGCCGGTGGCACGACCACGCACACCTTCGACAACGCCGTCTTCGGCCCCGACCTCACCGGCCGCCCCGGCGTCGTTCGCGACGGCGACCGCGTCACCGTCGATGTCCCGCTGCTTGCCGACGGCGATGGCCACGTGCCGTGGTCACCGCAGTACAGCACGGCCTCGACCACTCTTTACCGTGACGGCGTGCGCGTCGGGACCAAGGCAGGCGCCCCCGGACGAGCCGAGTTCACCGTGCCATCGGGGCGCGCGGCATACCGGCTCACCAGCACGGTGAATCGCAAGGGTGCGCCCGGCACCGCCACGCGTGTGACCGCGTCGTGGACCTTCAGCTCGCTCACCACGACCGGCCAGACCCCGGTCCCGGTGAGCGCCGTGCGGTTCTCGCCCGCGCTCAGCCCGACCGGCACCGCGGCGGCGAACGCGGCACTCCGTGTCCCCGTCACGGTGCTGGGCGCCGCCGCGGACGGACGTGTGCGCTCGCTGGCGGTCGCGGTGTCCGTGGACAACGGCGCCTCGTGGACCCGGGTTCCGGTCGAGAACGGCGCCGTCACGATCCACAACCCGGGCGCGGACACCGGCGTCTCCTTGCGCGCGAAGCTGACCGACACCGACGGGAACACCCTCACCCAAACCATCATGGACGCCTACCGGACCCGATGACCCAGTAACGGCCTCCCCCGCGACAGGGAGTGGGCTCCCGACCGCGGGGGAGGCCGCAATCCGGGCAGGTGAACGGGGCGTGGGACCTTCGGCTTCCGGCACCTTGGGCGGGGGGAGCTCTGTCTCTCTGCCGGCCGTCCCGCCCCGACGGGTGCCCGAGGAATCAGGGCCGGTCGTGCCAGGCGAATGCCGTGATCCGCCAGCCGTCCGAGGTGCGGACGAACTGGAAGGTCTTGGTCCCGACACCGTCGTACGGCTCACCGTCCAAGACCCCGGACTTGCGGTATTCGCTGAACCGCGACGCGATGTCGCCGACGATCTCGGTCCGCTCGGAGGTCTCCCACTCGGAGAACTCGACCAGTCGACCGTCGGACAGCAGCTGCC
The DNA here is from genome assembly GCF_040704695.1 of Streptomyces sp. NPDC048411. Classification (NCBI taxonomy): domain Bacteria; kingdom Bacillati; phylum Actinomycetota; class Actinomycetes; order Kitasatosporales; family Streptomycetaceae; genus Streptomyces; species Streptomyces sp. NPDC048411. The sequence goes on along the minus strand of NZ_JBEZKL010000034.1, from coordinate 24,343 downwards.
GGCGAGGCTCGATGAATTCGTCCACGGTGTAGACCGTGAACTCCGGGGCGGTGGTGACGATCACGCCGCTCGGAAGAACCAGCCGCCGGATCCGGGCCACGTCGGCAGCCTTGCCGCCCCGATTGTCGAAGGCGCCGAAGAACTCGGCGGTCACTGCGTCGATCTCGGTCTTAGACATGGACACGACGCTAACACCGAAGGCGCGAGGGGCGCAGTCGCCGAGACCACCCAGCCGGTCCGGGGGCGTGCACCACCCGGACCGGCACGTGCGGGAACGCCCCGTTCAGGAGGCTGGGGGCGGTGTCCCGCCGGGGCGCGAGAGGGCGCCCCGTCTCTCAGCGGATGAGTGAGCGGGCCGTGGGTGCCAGCCTCAGGAGTTCGGGGGCTGCGGTCTGCGCCTGCTCGATGTCCGTAAGAAGGTCCTCCCGTACGAGGGGATGAGCCATGGCGCGGGCGAGGTGACCGCGGTGCGCACTCTCGTCCGGGTACGAGGTGAGGACCGCGACGACGTTCTCACCGGTGCGGACCGGGAGCCTGGGGAATGTGTTGGCCGCCGGCTCCGTGGTGAGTACGGCGAGTGGTGCGGGCCCTGTTTCCCGCAGCGCAGGGACGAGACCGTCCCGGATCAGTTCGATGCCGTTGTGGCAGCCCGGAGGGAAGTGCCACAGCGCGCAGGCCACGAACCGATCCGGTACCGCGGCAGCTTCCTGCGGCCGGTCGGACGGGGTCACCGCGAAGCCGCTCCCGGCCGGCAGGGGCCGCAGGAGCAGGACATTGTCGGAATCGACCATGGTGGCGTTGGCCTGGGGGCCGTGCGCGGCCCAGACCGGCCCGCCGTAGAAGGCGGACAGGGCCTCCCGCCGGACCTCCATGTCCGTGAAGCCGCGCAGCCAGACGAAACGGTCCGGATCGTCGAGGTCCCGGAACTGGCCGAGGACGATCATCCCGGCCTCCTCCTGGGTTTCGACGAACTCCCGGTCGAACAGATCGATGAGCTCGTCCCGGCGGCCGGGGCGCAGGGTGTACTGGCGAAGCTCGATCACAGCAGGGTGGTCGGCAGGGTCGGTTCTGGGCACGGACGATTCCTCTTTCGCGTTCTTCGGGCCGGGTGGATCGACGTGGGCCGACGGTAGGGCCCATGTGTGCCAGAAGCTGTCAGTGTTTCGGAGCAGAATCCTCCTGTGTCCGCCGACCGGTTGCTTTCGATGCTGCTGTTGCTCCAGACCCGTGGCCGTATGTCGGCACGACGGCTGGCCGACGAGCTGAGCGTCTCCGTACGTACCGCCTACCGCGACCTTGATCGCCTGCAGGCCGCCGGGATCCCGGTCCGTGCCGAGCAGGGCCGCGTCGGCGGCTATCAGCTGCTCGACGGCTACCGCACCCGCCTCACCGGGTTGAGCGAGCGCGAGGCCAGAGCGTTGTTCCTCGCCGGACTGCCCACGCCCGCTGCCGATCTGGGGCTCGCGGCGGAAGTAGCGGCAGCACGGCTGAAGTTGCTGGCCGCGCTACCGGCGGGGCTGCGCGAAGAGGCGACGCGGGCCGACGCGATGTTCCACTTGGACGCACCGGGCTGGTACCGGGAAGCCGAGGCGACTCCGTATCTGCCGCTGCTCGTCGAGGCGGTGTTCAGCCGGCACGCGGTGGATGTGCGCTACCGGCGCTGGCGCGAGCCGCAGGAGGTGAACCGCCGGCTGCACCCCTACGGCCTGGTGCTCAAGTCCGGCACCTGGTACCTCGTGGCCGCAGCCAACGGCCGGATCGCCACCTACCGGATCACCCAGGTCCTCGACGCGATGCTGAGTGACGAGCGTTTCGAACGGCCGGAGGACTTCGTCCTGGGTGAGTACTGGTCGTCCTACCTGGACGACTTCCAGGCGCGCCGCTATACGGGCACTGCGACCATCCGCTTGTCCCCGAAGGGGCGCGAGCGGCTGCCGGCCAACGTTCCCCCCGAGGTGGTCCGGGCATTCGACGCCACGGCACAGGCGGTTGGCGACGACGGCTGGATCGAGGCGGTCATCCCGACCGAGAGCACCGAACATGCCCGTGGTGAGCTGCTGCGGCTCGGCATCGATGTGGAGGTCGTCGCGCCGGAGGAACTGCGCCGGGCCATGGCAGACGCCGTGTGCGTACTCGCCCGGACCTATGGGCGCGGGTGAGCCGACGGGACAGGACATTCCGCACGGTGGTGCGGGCCCGGTGCGCGACGCCCAGGGGCGCTGTGCGTAGGACCGGGGTGGGAGTGGAGCCGAGCCCCCCGCAGTCGGTCGCCGTCGTCACCTGCCCCCGACGTCACTGATCTGCCACTGCTGACTTCCGGCGCCGCGCTGAATCACCTTCAGGTCGTCAGTGGGTGAGCCGCACCACGGGACGCACGCGCGAGGCGAGGCCGGCCAGCAGCCGGTCGGCCTGGGGCAGTACGCGGGGGCCGAGGGCGGCGGCACCGACGGCTACGGCCACACCGGCCCACGCCAGTGGGCCCAGCGGCGTGCACCCGAAGAAGTGGCTGACGACGGGAGTCTGGACGAGGGCGATGAGCACGGCAGCGGTGCCGAGGACGGTGGCCAGGACCAGTGGGCTGTGGCGGCGTCCGACGACGGTCTGGGTGAGCTGGGCGCCGACCACACCGCACAGGGCCATCGTGCTGGTGCGCCGCGCCGAGCCCGGAGTGAGGCTGCCGATCAGCCATGCGATGGCCGCGCCGATTCCGGTGATCAGGCCACGATGGCGGATCTGCCGGGTCAGCGGCCCGCCGAGGACGGCGAGGCCTACGGGTGCGTCGTCGGCTGCGGCGGGCTCACCGGCGGGTTCCGGATCGTGAGGGGTGACCGCGACCGCCATCGCCGGGAACATGTCGGTGAGCAGGTTGACCAGCAGCAGCTGACGCGTCGTCAGCGGTGACGTACCGGACAGCAAGGTGCCCAGTACGGAGAAGCCGACCTCGCCGGCGTTCCCTCCGAGCAGAATGCTGATCGCGTCGGCCACGCTTCGCCACAGGGCACGGCCCTCGCCGATGGCGTCGATGAGAACCGACAGTTCGTCGTTGGTGATCACGAGGTCCGCGGCGTTGCGCGCGGCGGCCGATCCACGCGCCGCGATGCCGATCCCGACATCGGCGGCCCGGATGGCGGCGGCGTCGTTGGCGCCGTCCCCGACCATGCCCACGACGCGTCCCGCCTCCCGGAGCGCCTCGACCACCTGCAGCTTCTGTTCGGGTGCGACGCGAGCCACGACGCCGCAGTCCCGGAGCAGGCGCGCCCGCCCCGCCCGGTCGAGTGCGGCCAGCGCGTCACCGGTGACGACCGTGACATCCGATGGCCAGCCGAGAGCGACCGCCACGGAACGGGCGGTCTGAGGGTGGTCGCCGGTGAGCATGACGGGTTGTACGCCGACCTCGCCGAGACCGGCCACGAGCGGAGCCGAACTGGCGCGAGGGGTGTCGGCCAGTGCCACGAACCCGATGAGTTCCAGGAGCTCGAGGGGTTTGTCCAGGGCCTCCGCCGCCTCGTCCGCCGCGAGGCGGCGCCGGGCGACGGCCAGCAGCCGCAGGCCCTGGGCGGCAAGGGCATGTGCCGCGGCGACGGCTGTCGGATCCGCAGCGGGGCAGCAGGGCAGCACGACTTCGGGCGCCCCCTTGACGACCAGCATGTCCTCGTCGTCGTCCCTTCCGACGGCGGCCGCGTAGCCCCGGCTCGCCTCGAAGGGCTGGGCCCGCACGGTGGTCCACGCGGTCGCGCGCGGGGCGGCGGCCAGGACGGCCTCGTCGGTGGCGTGGGCGTGGGCACCCGGCTGCTCGGCGACGCGCGGGCAGGCCCGGGCGGCGATGCGAAGGATCGGTTCCGCTTCGGGGCCGATCGCCGGGTGCTCGGTGCCGGTGGCAGTGACCACGCGGACGACCCGCAACCGGTTCTCGGTGAGGGTCCCGGTCTTGTCGAAGCACATGGTGTCCACGCGTCCCAGGGCCTCCAGACTGCGCGGCGTGCGGACCAGGACACCCAGCTTGCTGAGCCGCCGCGCCGCGGCCATCTGCGCCACCGTCGCCACCAAGGGCATGCCTTCGGGGACGGCGGCCACCGCGACTGCCAGCCCGCCCTGAAGCGCGGTGCGCACCGGGCGGCCGCGCAGCAGGGACAGACCGGCCACCGCGGCGCCGCCGGCGAGGGTGAGGGGCAGGACCCGGCGGGTCAGCCGGTGCAGTCGTGCCTGGACCCCTGCCGAGGTGGGGACCCGGGCGGCGAGGGACACCGCGCGGCCGGCTTCGGTCTGGGCGCCGGTGCCCACGACCACGGCGCGGGCGTGGCCGGCCACCACCGTGGTGCCCTCGAACGCCATGCAACTGCGGTCGGCGACGGGTGCCTGTGGTACGGCGGCCACCTGTTTGCGGGTGGGCAGTGACTCGCCGGTCAATGAGGACTCGTCGACCTCGAAGCCGCTGACCTCCAGCAGGCGCACGTCGGCCGGCACGACGTCGTTGGTGCGCAGCTCGATCACCTCGCCGGGCGTCAGTCGTTCGGCCTCGACGAGGGACGCCTCGTCCGCTGACACGTCGGGGAGGCGCCGGGCTGTTCTCCGTTGCCCGGTGACGAGCTCGGACAGTGCCTGCTCCGCGCGCAGCCGCTGTACGCCGCCGACAAAGGCGTTCCCCGCGACGGCGCCGACGACGAGGAATGCGTCCACTGCGGATCCCAGCAGCGCCGACGCGGTGGCACCGACCAGCAGGATGGGGGTGAACGGGTCGTCGAGTTCGGCCCACACGGCGCCTGCCAGACGTGCGCCGACCCGCGCCGGCGCGAAGGCCGGATGAGTGGCTGCGGCGCCCATGACGTGACCGGCCCGGGTCCGCACCACCGCCCATGCGGTGGGCGCGGCCCGCGGCGCCCTCGCCAGCCGGGCCATGACCTCCTCCGGATGCAGAGCGTGCCAAGGCACCCGCGGCCTGGGGTGCGGGGTCGTACGGGCGGCGACGCCCAGGGCGGTGAACCAGCCCGACACCAGAGCCGCGGCGGTGGCGATGTTGACCGGGCTGATCCGCAGTTCGAGGGGGAAGGGGACCCGTTGTGTCCGGGCCCCGCGGGTGAGTACCAGGAGCTCGGAGAGCGTGGCGCCCGCCTCGGCGAGAAACTTGGACCGTCGGCTGGCCGCCCGCGCAGCGGGCACGGCGGACAGCAACCGCCACGTGCCCTCCAGCCCGCGCAACGGCAGAATGTCCGCGCCCCAGACGACAGCGCTGCGCTCGTCGGCGAGGGCGACGGCGATGTCACTGCGGAGCAGCCCGTTGAGTACGTCGCGGGCGCCCGCGGTCAACGCATGTTCCGCCGCAACCCGGTCGTCCGGCACGCGCGCCACCGTGAGGACCGTCCGTCCGCCGCTCTGCAGGCCGGCCACCACGTCGGCCAACGGGATCTCGGCAGGGGCGAGTTGGTCGGCCAGCGTCCCGAACTCGCCGAGCGAGTGGTCGTCCAGCACCACAACGTGCAGGCCGGCCCGGCGCGCCGCGTCCAACGCGGCCTCGGCCATCGGGTCGACCTCCCAGCCGACCAGGACGGTACCGACATCTTCGCCGTGCACCGACGCGATCATCAGTCCCGTGTCCGACCGCCCCGCGTTCGACGTCAACTCGTCGGGCACCGGTCGCAGGCCGAGTCCCGGCTCCCCGGCCGGCATTGCCCCGTCCCCGGGCGCACTCAGGGCTGCGGTGGACTCCTGCCACAGCCGACGGTGATCCCAGCCGGCCATGCTGGGATGGACCTCGAGCACGGTGCGCCGAGTGCCGCGCAGCGCTTCAGGATGCAGGACCATGGTGTCCACAAGCTCCAGTCGGCGCAGCCGCTCCGGGTTGCGGACCAGCACGTCCTCGCGCGCCAGGGCACTGCCGAGTGCCGCGGTGAAGGCCGCCGGGCCGTAGCGCGCAGCCTTGGGCGAACCGGCCAGTGCGGTCTCGGCCGCCCCATCGAGGTTGCGGGTGAACAGGAGCGTGGTGAGGGCGCCGCCCAGCATCCCGTTGATCGCGGCGTCGGCATACTTTTCGCCAGGGCACGAACGCAGCGGTGGACGTGCGACGTCGTCTCCGGCCACGGTCAGCCTGTCCGGAGCGCACAGTGTGTCGTGCAGGGCGTCGAAGGCCGCGAGCTGGGCCACGGACTCCACCAACTGGGCGGTCCGCAAGGCCGCGTCGAGCAGCAGCGGACTCGGCGACTGCCCGACCCCACAAATAGCCGCATGGGCTGCGGCGAGCACCAGATCGGCCATGTCCGGGCCCAGCGCGCGGCTCAGCACTGTCCGTACCCGGGAGTCCTCACGCATCACCACGACCGTGGCCACGACGACCTCCGGCACGGGCTTCAGAAAGAGTGTCCGTGCCGCGAGGGAGGTGGCGATGCCCGCCGCGTCGCAGGCCACGGCGACAGCATTGGCGCGCACGCCCCCGGGCGCACCCGGGTGCGCGTGTTCCAGCGTCTGCTCACCGACGAGCACCAGCCCGTGTTCGGCGGCAAGTTCGGACGCCCAGTCCACCAGTTGCTCGCCGATCGCACCCTCGGTGGTCTGGATGACCAGCCGCCCAAGGCCGCCGTCCCAGTAGGCGATCAGTACGTCAGGGTGCTCGGCCAGCTCGACGGCCACTTCCTCGGCGGCGGCCTCGAGCCGCTCCACGGTGGGTTCTGGCGAGTTCGGATGGTGCCGCAGTGCGAGGTGCATGCGGGAGCCGGAGCGCCAGTAACCGACTTGAGGGGTCACGGCGTTGCGAGCGACCCTGCCGACCCGCAGCGCGGTCGTCGCCACCGCCGCCGCGCCGCTCACAGCGCCACGCGCACCGGCGCTCACCAGATCGGCGACCGTCCGCGATGTGCCGGTGGTCGACGGGGCGATCCGGCGGGTGGCCTCGACGGGGGCGGCCAAGGCGTTCTGGAGGGCCACGGCGGGCAGCCCGGTCAGCAAACGGAGCAGCATGTCTCACCTTCGCGGGCTTGCCGCACGGGTCGGCGGCGGGACGGTCATGAGAGCGGGTGGAAGGCCGGCGTCAGGGCTTCTTCCGCCCACCTGCCTTGGCTTGCGAGGTGTTCGTGGCGGCGCGCTTGGACGCGCGGGCCTTCGCCGTGCCCGAGGTGCTCGTCTTCTTGGGCGCGCGGGTCTTCGCCGTCCCCGGCGTGGCCTTGCCCGGACGGGTCTTCGCCTTTCCGGTGGCGGTCGACGCCTTGGCCGACCGGGCGGCGCGCTTCGCCTGCGATGCTTCGGCGCGGGCCTCGCCGGCTGCCTGGGCCGCCTCGACATCCTTGGGACGTGGCTGCGTGAGCCACACCACGGCGGCGCCCGCCGCGACCACCGGCCACTCGACCACACCGGCCACGCCGAGCAGCCCGGCACCGGTGTACGCCGCGACACGCCGCGCATGGGGCGAGACGATCCCGACGGAGTCCAGAACGCCGTCGACGATCCCCTTGGCCTTCTCGGCGCCAGGGACCTTCTCCATTGCCGTCGTCATCGTCTGCATGGGGTGCGCCAGCGCCTCCTGGACGGGATGCTGCACCTCCGTGTCCCTTGAGCCTGCCGCATGGGAACTGTCAGTCATGGTCGCTCTCCCTCCGTAGCGAAGGTGAGGCATACGACACCGAGGCCGTGACGCTTCTCACCTTTCCGACAACCATGACCAGATCGGGCGATTTCGGCAAGCCTGGGCATATCAACATGCCGCCGTATGACGTACTCGGCGGTGAGGACCGCTGCGTCGAGTCCGCGAGGATCGGCGTCCCGGTCCCGGCAGAGGCCGCTGCGGATCGCCGGCCGGAACCCCGCGCGTGTCCCGGCCGTGAGGAGTTGGCGGCAAGAGTGCCCGGCCCGGGCCCGAGCGTTGACCCCGAACGCCCGCCCGGGCGCGACGGCCTCGGCCCCGTCTCCGGCCCGGCGACGTGGGGGCGGCCCGGCCGGCCGGGCCGCCTGTTCAGGCTGCGTACAGGTTCGGGCGGGGACACTGCTGCCTCGGTGCGCGGCCCGATCGTGCAGAACGTCAAAGCGAGGGCAAAGCTGTGGTGAGAGAGGTCAATATGGGGCAAAGGGGCATGGGGCGCACACGGGACCCCCTGCCAGGGCTGCCGCCCATGGCGACAGATCAACACCTGAACGACCGCGACCCCTCCCGCGCTGTACCCACGGTCCGGCGCGCGATGAGCAAGGTACCGGAGGTCACCGTCTGGTTCTGGATCATCAAGGTGCTCACCACCGGTATGGGCGAGACCGCGTCGGACTTCCTGGCCCATCTGCTCGGCCCCGTCCTGGCCGTCGGACTCGGCGGGATCGGTCTGGTGGCAGCCCTGGTCCTCCAGATGTCCGTGCGTCGGTACGTGGCGTGGATCTACTGGACCGCCGTCGTCATGGTCAGCGTCTTCGGCACGATGGCCGCCGACGTCCTGCATGTCGGCCTCGGCGTGCCCTACCTGGTGTCCGCCCCGTTCTTCCTGCTGGCCCTGGGCGCGGTCTTCGCCCTCTGGTACGCGAGCGAGCGGACGCTGTCCATCCACAGCATCCACACGCGCCGACGCGAGGCGTTCTACTGGGCCACCGTGCTGGCCACCTTCGCGCTGGGCACCGCTGCCGGTGATCTGACCGCCATCCCCCTGGGTCTGGGCTACCTGGGCTCGGGCGTGATGTTCGCCGTGGTCATCGCCGTGCCCGCGCTCGCCCACTGGCGGTTCGGCCTGAGCGCGATCGCGGCCTTCTGGTCCGCGTACATCGTGACCCGGCCGCTGGGCGCCTCCTTCGCCGACTGGATGGCGGTGCCCTCCGCGCGGGGCGGACTGGCGCTGGGTCTCGGGCCGGTCACCCTTTACTGGACGATCGCGATCCTCGCCCTCGTCGGCTACCTCGCGGCGACCCGAAGGGATATCGCGTAGCTGCGCGCAGCTGTTCCAGCGCCTGCCCGCTCAGGCCTTCGCCCTGCGCGCGTCGGCCGGCAGCCGCAGACCCGCAGCACCAGCCCGTTGCGCAGGGCATGCTGCCGACAGTGGGGGCGCCTCACCGCTTCTGTTCCACCAACTCCTTGAAGTGCTCGAGGTCGTCCCGTACACGCCGTTCGATCGCGGTCGCCTGGGCGAATCCCTTCGGTCCGCCGAACGCCTCCTTGACGGTGCCCGGGTCGTACTCGATCCGGGCCTGGACTCGGGTGTGCTCCTTGTCGATGGGCAGCAGCGAGAAGGTTCCCGACAGGTCGGGACCGCTCGTGGTCTGCCACTCCATCCTGTGTTCCTTGCCGCGGTCAGTGATCTCGGCTTCGAACTTCTGAGCTCGGCCGCCCGCGTCGACGTCCAGGTGTGCCCGGTGCCCGTCCTCCGAACGAGCCTCGCGTACTCCGTCGACGAATCGCGGATAGGTCTCCACCTGGTGAAGGCGTTCCCAGGCCAGAGCGATCGGAACATCAACGTCGATCTGTTCTTCGAGAGTGCTCATCGGCCACCTCGCAGGTCGGTTCACGGTTTACGGGGCCATATCCCCATTGTCGCCTCCAGAGGGTCGGTGGAGGCCGGCGTCGGTGTCCGCGGGCCGGGCGGGCCGGTGCTGTCCGTCCTCGGGGTTCCGGGGCACGGGCACAAGGACCGCGGCGGCTTCAGGCGTGCCCGAGTCCGAGTTCGCGGCCGCGGTAGAAGCCTTCCCGCTCCTCGACGATGTACGGGGCCATGGCCTCACGCCGCTGCGTCTCCGCCGCGGAGGCCCGCCAGGAGTCGCATGCCTCCTTGGTGTCCCAGAACGACACCCCGGTGATCTCCTGCCCGTCCTCGGACCAGTACGCGTAGGCGCGGCGCAGCGCCTGCGGGTACGTGTCCGGGCGCCAGGCCCTCTCGAACTCCTCCAGCGCGCCCGGCTTGATGCGGCGTGTCGTCACCCAGACAAAGTGCTCCACCATCGCGGCCTCCTCTGGAACGCCGGTTCGACTTGATGGCGCCTTCTTGATCCATCGTAGGTTTGTGGCACCGCTTCCGCCTCTGCTGCGGGGGAGCGCGGTCGCCCCGGGGCGCTGAGCGGGCCCGACGGATCAGGGCCGGGCCGGCCCATCCGCGATCATGGCATTCAGCTTGTGGAAGCGGCGCGTTCGTAGGCCAGGGTGAGTTCGGCGAGGACGCCGTCGGCGGGTTGAGGACGGCCTTCGAGGTGCATGGCGCGGAGCTCGTCCATGAATCGCTCCCCCATCTCGGGGCCGCCGCGAGCGAGAAGTTGGGCACGGATCGACAGCTCGGGCGATGTCGGGAGCCATCGGGAGCCCCAGGCACCCAGTTGCGTCAAGAGGGGAACGAGTTCGATCGCTGCCTCGGTGAGCCGGTATTCGATCTTCTGTCGGTGACTTGGGTCATCGTGCCGAGTGAGCAGGCCGACGTTCACGAGCTTCGACAGACGGGCGGCAAGGATGTTCGACGCGATGCCCTCGATCGAATGCGTGAGCAGCTCGCGGAAGTGCCGGTGGCCGCCAAACATGACATCCCGCAGCACGACCAGACTCCATCGGTCGCCCAGCAGCTCGACGGTCAAGTTGATCGGGCAGCCCGATTTCCCCTCCGGCACGGGCAGGCGATCGGTCCGTACTGGTTGCGGCATACCCATAGGGTAGTAGTGTGCCACCGGTTGCAGATTGCAATCGGAAGTTGCTGTCAGCTCCTGAAGGAGGATGCATGTCGCAGCTGTTGAGGGTGCAGTGCTTCACCGTGTCGCGGGACGGGTTCGGTGCCGGTGAGGGGCAGAGCCTGGACCGGCCCTTCGGCCACGCGGACCCCGCCCCCCTTTTCTCCTGGGCGGGCGCTACCGCCAGCTGGGTGAACCGCACCGACCCCGGCGGCACTCGCGGCCTGGACGACTACCTGACCCGCGACCACGCCCGCGGCATGGGAGCGGAGATCATGGGGCGTAACAAATTCGGCCCCCAGCGTGGCCCCTGGGAGAACCATGAGTGGCAGGGATGGTGGGGAGACAACCCGCCGTTCCACGCGCCGGTCTTCGTGCTCACCCATCACGAACGCCCGTCCTTCACCCTGGCTGACACCACCTTCCATTTCATCGATGCGACACCGGCCGAGGCACTGGCACGCGCGAAGCAGGCCGCCAATGGTCGGGATGTGCGCCTCGGCGGCGGAGTCACCACCATCCGCGAGTTCCTCGAGGCCGACCTGGTCGACACGATGCACATCGCCGTCGCGCCCGTCGACATCGGTCGAGGCGAACGGCTGTGGGAGAGCCACACCGACCTGCTCGACCGCTTCCACCTCGAGTCGGTGCCGAGCCCCAGCGGAATCACTCACCTCCTGTTCTGGAGACGATGACCACTGGCCCGCAGGGGCGCCCGCACATGGTTCACGCAGCGGTCCGGGTTCCGAGGCGCCGTTTGCTCGGTCGCCCTCCGGCCGGTGAAGCGCACCCCTGTGAAGGTCGGGACAACGAGGAAGCCCCCTGCCGACCGTTGTTCGCCGCCCTGAAGGGCACGTAGTGGTGCGCCCCCTGGACCGCCTTGTGAAGCCGGTTCCGGGCGGATCCTCGCGTCAGTCCTTGTGGTGGTGCCCCTTGCTGCCCTTGCTGCCCTTGTCTCCTTCTTCTTCGGTCTGGCCTTCGTCGATTCCGTTTTCCGCCCCCTGCCCGTCTTCTTCGGACGCGGACGTCTCGGGTGACGGGAAGGCTGGTGGGGTGGGTTCTGCGGTGATGCCGGGGCCGGTTGGCGGATCGGTGGCGGAGTTGTCGTCGGGTGAGGCCAACGCCTTCCCGATGAGTACGGCTGCGCAGAAAGCGACGGTCCCGGCGATCGCGCTTGCCACCCGTGGGCGGCGTCGCATGAACGCTCGGGTGCTCGGACGCTGCGCAGGCGCTGCGTTGTGTCGAGACGCCGGCCGCCGGGCTTCGGTCGGCTGCAGTGTGGGGGTCGTCATGGACCCAGGTACCGGATCGTTCCACTGCGCTGGTGAGGGGAGGGGCTGGGGGTGTCCTTGCCAGGATTCCTGGCGGAACCAGTCGGCGACCTGCGCGGCCGTCGGCCGGTCCTCGGGCTGCTTGGCGAGCAGCCCCGACAGGTACGTCTCGAAGGCGCCAGGCACGTCGACGCCGAGCTGCCGCAGAGGCACGGGGGTCGCGTCGACGTGCTGGAACAGCGTGCCGGTCGCGGTGTCGGACTGGAACGGGGTTCGGCCGGCGAGCAGTTGATAGAGGACGCAGCCGAGCGAGTACATGTCGGAAGCGGGCCCTGCGGGCTTGCCCAGCGCGCGTTCGGGGGCGAGATAGAGGCTGGTGCCCACTATCTGGCCGGCTGTAGTGAGTGCTGCGGTGGGATCGTCGACGAACCGGGCTATGCCGAAGTCGCCGATCTTGATCGTCCCTCTGCCGTCCACCAGCAGATTGCCGGGCTTGATGTCTCGGTGGACGATGCCCTCACGATGTGCCGCGGCGAGACCCGTGGCTGCCTGCGCGGCGATGTCGGCCACCCGCTCCGGGCTCAGTGCCGTCTCGGAGCCCAACGCGTGCGCCAGGCTGACCCCCTCGACCAGTTCCATGACGAGATAGAAGCGGTCTTCCCAGGCCCCGAAGTCGAACACGGTGACCACGTGAGGGTGGCTGAGCCGGGCCGCGGTCTGGGCCTCCAGACGGAAGCGGGCGGCGGCCGACGGATCGGCTTCGCTTCCCAGCAGCAGCTTGACGGCGACAGGGCGGCCCAGTACCTCGTCCGTGGCCCGCCAGACCTCCCCCATGCCACCGCGGCCGATGGGCGTCTCCAGCCGGTACCGATCTGCCACCAGCACCTGCACACCAACCTCGATCCAGTCCTGCCTTCAACCTGACGGCTGCGGAATGCACTTCACCGGCGCAGACGTGAAACGGAGGCCGCAAACCGCATCAGGTTAACGGTTGGTGCCCTGCCCCAGCGGCAGAAGGCGGCGCGCAGGCCTGACGGGTCACGTTCGTGATCGCGCGGGGCACGAACGACGCGGGACGCTCCCGGAACCCCGCAGGCAATGCTGATCTGTCAGCACTCGAACCTGGAGCGGCAGAGGGAAGCGGCCGACGGGATCGACGCCCGCGTCCAGGCCGAGCGGGAAAAGGCCGGCCACGTGCCCGACGATCAGCCGTCGGGCACGCAACGGGCACGGGACGCTTGAACTGGTGCAGACAACAAAGAAGGCCCTGGCCGATGGCCTGGGGCTTTCTTATGGAGCGGGTGACGAGAATCGAACTCGCGCTCTGAGCTTGGGAATCACGCCGACCGAGTAGGACAGCCATCGCCCTTGCTTCGCGAGCCATTCGACGGAGCGTGTGTGCCTCCGCCGGAATCCGTGCGGACCCGCGTCCGCCGCACTCACCGGTAGCTTGTCTTGTCGAGGCCGTCGCGCCCCCGCACCTGTCGCGGAACTCCTGCGTTTGTCGCCGGCCCCCTGCAGATTCGTCCGTGATCGGTAACCGAGGGATCGTCTAGGGGCGTTCGTATGTCTTCATGGGTGCACGGCATCGGCGGAGACAGCAAAGGGGCGGGCGGACATGGCAAGGCATAAGGGAAGGGGATGGAACGGCCGGCTTCTCGCGGCGGCGCTCGGGGTGACAGTGGTGGCCGCCGCCACCTCGGTGTGGACCGCGCAGGCCGACACCGCCGGAGGGCGGCAGCCGCAAGCGCGTGTCTCAGCGCCGGACGCCCGGCCCCAGGACCGGACCGTGGCCAAGGTGGCGGCGGACATCGCGCACGCCTCGGATCGCGGCGCCCGGGGCGTCAACATCACCATCGACGACGGACCGGACCCGGTCTGGACGCCGCAGGTGTTGCAACTGCTGAAGGACAGCGGTGTGAAGGCTACGTTCTGCATGGTGGGTACGCAGGCCCAGGCGCACCCTGACCTGGTCAAGGCGGTCGTGGCAGACGGGCACCGACTGTGCAACCACACTGTCTCGCACGACACCACCATGGACACCCGGTCCGAGGCCTACCAGTCCCAGCAGATCCTGGATGCCGAACGCATGATCACCAAGGCGTCCGGGGGCGTCCGGCCGCAGTATTACAGGGCCCCGGGTGGTGCTTTCACCCCGTACAGCCGACAGCTCGCCGCGTCCCGGGGGATGCGACCGTTGGGCTGGAACGTCGACACCAAAGACTTCGAGCGTCCCGGTGTGGACAGCATGGTCGCCACCGTCAAGAGCGAGATCTCCAACGGGCCGACCGTCCTCTTCCACGACGCGGGAGGGGACCGCTCTCAGACCTTGGCCGCTCTGCGCGAGATCCTGCCCTGGCTGAAGCAGCAGGGGTACTCCTTCGGCTTCCCCGTGCGGTGAGTGAGGCTCTCCCGCACCGACATCAAGACCCGCCCCCCCGGCACCGGCAGACAGGCATGAACAAGTTGGTCATCGCAACTTCCGACCAGTCCCAGGTGATCAGGAACTGCTGGACGGCCACGTTCTGCACACCGCAGGCCCGCGGGGGAAGGCGTTCGGCGGAATCGGCTGCCGCGGTTGCCCAAGCTGTCCGACGTTTCTTCGCCGACTGCGAGATTGAGGCGGCGGTCTATGGGCACCTTGTGGATGAGATGCCGGGCGATGACCCCGACGACCGACACCATGCAGCAACAGCGGTGGCTGCCGGGGCCGACGCGTTGATCACGTGGAACCTTGCAGACTTCCCTGCCGGTGAATTGGCTGAGCGTGGAGTGCGGGTGATCGACCCGGATTCGTACCTGTGCGGGCTGTACCGGGAGTTGCCGCATGAGGTAGCGGAGACAGTGGTCAGACTTAGCGGAGAGAAGTGCAACCCGCCAGTCACCATCGCCGATGCCATCGCTCGACTCGCGAAGGCCGGCTTACCCGGCTTCGCCGACCTCCTGACGGGGCACATCGGGCGCCGAATGACGTGATGTGGTGGCAGGTGGTGCGAAGCTGGCGCGCGGCGCCTGAATTCGTCCGGGCAACGACAAAGCCCCAGGCTGCTGACCTGGGGCTTGCTATGGAGCGGGTGACGAGAATCGAACTCGCGCTCTGAGCTTGGGAATCACCGCCGCTCTGGCCGCCAATATGGCCTCTGACCTGCGGACAAGCCCCTCCGCTGGGCCTGTCGAGAGGTTCCGCCCGCACCCGTGGTGACCGCTGTTCGCCGCTCCGAAGGGCACGGATGGGGCACGGTCGGCGAAGCTCCCGGCCTGAGGGTGGCTCCAGCCGGGCAAGCTGCCGGCGTTGCTCGTCACGACCACGCCGCAGTCGGAAGGTGGCTGCGGCCCGGGGGTATCAGGAGTTGCGCGGGACGACCAGGCCGGATTCATAGGCGAGTACCACGAGTTGGGCTCGGTCGCGGGCGTGGAGTTTCGTCATCGCCCGGTTGATGTGGGTTTTCACGGTCATCGGGCTGATCACCATGTGGTCGGCGATCTCGGCGTTGGACAGGCCCCGCGCGACGAAGGCGACGGCCTCGCGTTCGCGGCCGGTCAGATCTTCGAGCCCCGCCTCGGCACCGGTGTCGAGCGGCTGGGACACGTACCTGTCGATCAGCTTGCGGGTGATCGAGGGTGCGAGCAGGGAATCGCCGCGCGCGGCCACGCGGACGGCGTGCAGGAAGTCGTCCGGGACGATGTCCTTGACGAGGAATCCCGCGGCGCCGGTGCGCAGCGCGTCGAAGACGTACTCGTCCATGCCGTAGTTGGTCAGGATGACGACGTGCACCCCGGCCAGGGCCGGGTCCGCGGCGATGCGCCGGGTCGCCTCGATGCCGTCGACGACCGGCATCTGGATGTCGATGAGCGCGATGTCCGGCAGGTGTTCCCTGGCGAGCTCCAGGCCCTCCTTGCCGTCGGCGGCCTCGGCCACCACCTCGATGTCGTCCTCGAGGTCGAGGAGTGCGCGGAATCCGCTGCGGATGAGCGGCTGGTCGTCGACCAGCAGGACTCGGATCACGACGTTCGCTCCACGGGGAGTTCGGCCCAGACGGTGAAGCCACCCTCGCTGCGTGGTCCGGCGCGCAGGAGGCCGCCGAGGGCGGTGACGCGTTCGCGCATGCCGAGCAGCCCGACGCCGGGCACGGGGGTGGCACCCGGCGTGGCCTTGCCGTCGTCGTCGATGCGTAGCGCGAGGGCGTCGGGCCGGTAGTCGATCCGGACCGATGCCGTAGTGGCGGCGGCGTGCCGGACGATGTTGGTCAACGACTCCTGAACGATCCGGTAGGCGGTCCGGCCCACCGCGGCCGGCACGTCGTGCCGCTGCCCCTCGATCGTCAGCGTCGCCTCCAGACCGGTCCTGCCGGCCCGCTCCACCAGTTCCGGTACGTCGGCGAGCCCGCGTGGCGGGGCCGTGTCGTCGTCGCGCAGCGCCTCCAGGGTCGCGCGCAGCTCCCGACTCGCCTCACGTCCGGCCTCCTGGATCGCCAGCAGCGCCTCCGGCACGTTCTCGCCGCGTCTGCGGGCCACGTGGACGGCGACTTCGGACTGCACCTTGATGACGGAGATCTGGTGGGTGAGCGAGTCGTGCAGTTCCCGGGCGATGTGCAGCCGTTCCTCGTCGGCACGGCGCCGCGCGGTCTCCTCCCGGGTGCGTTCGGCCTCCTCCGCCCGCTGCTCCGCCTGCCGCAACGCCTCCCCCGCGGCGAAGGCGGCGATGAGCCAGGCGATCTCCAGGGTGCCGCGGGCCTGCACCGACACCTCGCCCACGGGCCCGTCGCGGACGACCAGTGCCGTGAGCTGGAGGGCCACCAGCAGGGTCAGGGACGCCGTCACCGCCACGGCACGGCACCCGGCCCGCACCGCGCCGTACACCGCGACCAGGTATGCGACGGTGAGCACGTCGAACCCGGCCGCCTGGTAGCCCACCGCGCACAGCCCGGTGACGGCCAGGACGACAACCGGAGCCCTGCGGCGCGCGGCCAGCGCCAGGCCGCCGACCGCCAGCAGCGCGTAGCCGAGCGGGTCGGGCCCCGTGCCAAGGTGCTCCCCGGACCACCCGTCGCCCAGCATCAGCGCCGCCACGCCCACGGCGATCACCCAGTCCCCGACACCAGCCGGTACACCGAACCGTCGTATGCCCATGCGGGCACCCTAGCCAGATGTCGCCACGGGCGAGTCCGGCTCGTGGATGACCGACCGCCTACCGCGTCCGCGGTACCCGCGCGGCTCCTGCCGCGTCCGCGGTAGCCGCGTACGCCACCGGCGGCAGCGCGAAGTGCGTCCGTGTGCGGGACGACTGGCGGCAGGTCCGGCGGACAGGATCGGGCGACATCCAGGAGCAGGAGTCGTACGAGGAGAAGGAGCACCTCATGTCCGTCCGTCACGTGCTTGCCGCACCTGCGGCCGCGCACGCTTCGGTCCAGCCGCTCGCCGCCGATGCCTATGCCCTGACCACCGGGCGACTCGTGGGCACCGTGGCCGCACTGGTGGCGCCGGCCGGCGTGGTCATCGGCCGGCCGACCCCGACCCGTTCCCGCCGCACCGGCCGACCGGCCGACCGCACCGTCCACTTGTGCGCGTCCGCGTGAGAGAGGGACAGGGATCTGAGGAGACGATGATGGCAACCGAGACTGCCCCCACGAGCGGGGCTCTGGCGGGACTGGGCCGCTTCTGTTTCCGGCGCCGCCGCCTGGTCCTCCTGATCTGGATCATCGGTGTGATCGCCGTGGCGTTCGCCGGATTCGGCTACGGCGCCGCCCCCGACAACGACTTCTCCGGAGGAGACTCGCAGTCGGCCAAGGCGCAGCAGCTGATGGAGAAGCACTTCCCCAAGGAGCAAGGGGACAGGCTGACTCTCGCGATCAAAACCGAAAAGGGGATCGACGATCCTGCCGCCAAGCAGAAGATCGAGAAGGCCGTCGCCGATCTCGCCGACTCGCCCGTGACCGGACCGGTGACTTCGCCGTATCAGGACAAGAGCCTGGTGACGAAGGACCGTCGCATCGCCCGTACGACCATCCCGCTGAGCGACAGGGGGGTGGAGAAGAGCGAGGTGAAGCCGTTGGTGGACATGGTCAAGGACGCCTCCGGCGACGGCGTCACGCTCGCGCTGGGCGGGTACATGGCGGAAAAGGCCGAGACGCCCCCGCAGGGCCCGGCCGAGAGCGTGGGCCTCCTGGCAGCAGCCGTGATCCTGTTCATCGCGTTCGGATCACTGGTGGCGATGGGCCTGCCGATCGCGACCGCCCTCCTGGCCATTGTGGGCGGTCTCGCCCTGATGAAGGTCGTGGGGCACCTGGTTCCCGCGCCGAACTTCGCTCTGACTTTCGGCGCGATGATCGGGCTCGGCGTCGGCATCGATTACGCGCTGTTCATCGTGACCCGCTACAAGGACGGCCTCGGGGACGGTGACGACCCCGAGAGCGCCACGGTCAAGGCCATCGCCACCGCGGGTCACGCGGTGCTGTTCGCCGGCACGACCGTGGTGATCGCGCTGATGGGCCTGCTCGTCATGGGTCAGCGGCTGATGACCGGGTTGGCCGTCGCCACGTCGATCACGGTGCTGGTCACGATGATCGCCGCCCTGACGCTGCTGCCCGCGTTCCTGGGCTTCACCGGACACAAGATCAACTCGCTGCGCCTGCCTCGCCGTGCGTCCCGCCGGAACCGGCCCGCCGGCGCACCGTCCCGGAAGCGCCGTACGCTCGCCGAGCGTTGGGCCGGTGCGGTGCAGCGCAGTCCGCTGGTCGCCGCGCTCCTCGCCGGCGGGACCCTGCTGGTGCTGGCCGTCCCCACGCTGTCGATGCGGCTGAGCCAGCCCGACGCCAGCGTCCAGCCTCGCGACCGGAGCAGCCACGTCTCGTACGAGATCCTCTCCGAGGGCTTCGGCCCGGGCTACGGCGCACCCCTGGTCTTCGTCGCCGGGGCCGACTCCGAGGACGCCGATCTCGCTCCCGTCGTCGAAGCGGTCGGCAGGACCGAGGGCATCGCCCATGCCACACCGCCCCGGGTCAGTGAGGACGGGAAGGCCGTCACCTTCCTCGCTTTCCCCACGACCGGGTACCAGGACGAGGCGACCACGGACCTGGTGCACAAGCTCCGCGACGACGTGCTGCCCGGGACACCCGGCGGCGAACAGGTCCTCGTCGGCGGACCGAACGCCGGCACCATCGACACCGCCGAGGAGTCCGGTTCGCGCCTGCCCCTGATGATCGTGGTCGTCGTCGCGATGTCCATGGTGCTGCTGATCGCGTTGGTCCGGTCGGTCACGATCGCCCTGCAGGCCGCCGTGATGAACCTGCTGTCGATCGGCGCCGCCTACGGTGTGCTGGTGGCGGTCGTGCAGTGGGGATGGCTCGGCACGGCCCTCGGGTTCCCCGCCGCCATGCCCGTCACGACCTGGGTGCCGATGATGATGTTCCCGGTCCTGTTCGGCCTGTCGATGGACTACCAGGTCTTCCTGATCTCGCGGGTCCGTGAGGAGTACGAGCGGACCGGCGACACCCGCACGGCCGTCGCGACAGGGCTGGCGCGGACCGCCAAGGTGATCACGACCGCGGCCGCCATCATGATCGCCGTCTTCACCACCTCGCTGCTCGGCCCCGATGTCGCCGTCAAGCAGGGAGGTCTGGGCATGGCCGTCGCCGTGCTCATCGACGCCACCATCGTCCGGATGATCTTCGTCCCCGCGGTGATGGAACTGTGCGGCAAGGCCAACTGGTGGATGCCCGGACGCCGGGCACCGAAGACGACCTCGACCGCACCGGCCGGGGCCGGGGAAGAGGCCAAAGTCTGACCCCTTCTCAATTCGCAGTGCGGGGATCCCCTGGAGGGCTCCTTGGGTGAGGCCCCGGAGAGTGGACAACGACGAAGGCCCAGGTCTTTGACCTGGGCCTTCGTTCAAGAGCGGGTGACGAGAATCGAACTCGCGCTCTGAGCTTGGGAATCACCGGCACTTGCACGGTGATTTGGTGGCTGACCTGCAAGAATGTCCCTTTGATTGCCATGGCTGCCGTCCCTCGCTGAGCCGCCGTTGACCGTGACCGACCGTGCGTTCTGGTGCGAGACTGGTGCGCCCGGGTCCTGAGACAGGCGCAAGATGTCCAACCGTGTTGGTGGTGTGGTCGAGGTCGTTCATCGCCGTACACCTGCGTACTACCCGGGCCGCCGAAGCACGTGGCTCGGAGTGTGGACCCCCGTGAACGGCCTTGGGCGTGGATGAATGAGACGGAAACTGAGACGGCCCGGCGAGCGATGTCAGTCGTGGTGTCTAGCATCCGGCCATGAGCATGATCGGTGAGTACTTCCGTGTGACGGCGGCCGAGCTGGAACGCGCGATTCAGGATTCGGACTGGGCGCTCGATTACATCGAGGAGTCGCGTGACGTTGAAGAGGAGGCCAAGCTTTCGCGAGTCGAGGCCCGCCACTTCTCGACGTACAAGGCGTGGCACCTGCTGGACTTCCTGCTGCAACGCTCCGGGTTCCCCGTCAGTGTCATCCACGGGGAAGAGCCTCTCGGCGAGGCCGACGATTGGGGATACGGTCCACCGCACTACCTGCCCGCGGACCGGGTTCGCCTAGCAGCCGAAGAACTGAGCTGCCTGACGTACGACCAACTCCTAGATGGAGTCGAACCGCACGAATTGGTGGCTGCGGAGATCTACCCGCTGGGTTGGGAGGATCGGTCCTCGCTGGAGTGGGGCGGAGACTGGTTCGTCGGCCTGGCGCAGTACTTCGCTGCCGCAGCTCAGGCGGGGCATGCGGTCATCGTCTGGCTGGACTGACTCTGGGCCCGGTGAGCGCCGGGAGCGGTCTTGAAAACCGTCGTGGCAGCGAT
The DNA here is from genome assembly GCF_040704695.1 of Streptomyces sp. NPDC048411. NCBI lineage: Bacteria > Bacillati > Actinomycetota > Actinomycetes > Kitasatosporales > Streptomycetaceae > Streptomyces > Streptomyces sp. NPDC048411. The sequence continues at coordinate 3,646 of NZ_JBEZKL010000034.1, read as the reverse complement.
GTCACCGTGGGTTCAAATCCCACACCCACCGCAGATGAACGGCCCCTGACCAGGTGAATCGGTCGGGGGCCGTCCGTGTGCTCAGGCACCGTGACGCACCGGCATTCCCCGTGGTTACCCGCTCGATCGGGCACGCGTGGGGCACGGCGCCGGTCGACCCGCTAGGTGAGCCGATTACTGCATCGAGCATGATGTCCGGCATGCTGCTGACCTTCGGTCCCGACCGCCAGACTCGCGAGTTCACGTGCGACTGCTGCAACGCCCCCATTGAGCGGGCGTGGGACTTCATCTACGCCGACGGTGCTCCTCACGCCGTGTACTTCGCGAACTGCTATCACCACACCGACCGAGACCACGACGCGTGGATAGACGTGATCTTCGGTACGTGGGGCGATGGGCCGGACAAGTGGAACGATCACGTTGCCTTCGCCTGCCGCGTCGGTTCCGTCGTTGGCCAAACCGAGCCCGCCTCCACGCTGGTGACCGCTGGACTCGCCCACCCCGATGGTCCCCTTTTCGGGCTCAAGCTCGATCGTGAAGCCGCCCTGCAGCACCCCCGACTGAGCGAGTTCTGGCAGGTCTCGGACTTCATCCTGGAGAACGACCCACTGGTGCGTGGGCACGTCTACGGTCGCTAGGCGAATCAGGGTCGGTGAAGTCTCAAACTGAACCATGGGGCGTCGTCCATCGAGCTTAGGATGACGCCCGCGCGGGACAGGTTTTGAGATCCGGCCTCATCCTTATCAGGTCGGTCCGTGGGCGTCGCGCACCACGGCCAATCCTGGCCGGTGATGGGTCCACGTGCCGCGTGAGTCCGGCGGGATTCGCCGGTAACCGGCAGTGTTGGTGTCAGCCGCTGATGTCATCGCCAGATGGCTCTCTTGACACGCCTTGTGTCGCCTCGACTTCCTCGTCCTCGTCGCCACCCATGGCGTCGAGCAAACGCTGCCGTGCCTGCTCCAGACGACCGGCGTAGTCGGGCATGAAGATCTCAACGAGCGACTTCTCCAGGGTGCCGGAGATCGTGTAAATGCCTGACCAGACGGCGCGGTCCGGGACGATCGCATCGAGCTTGTCCGACTTCATCATCACTTCGTAGAGCCAGTCCGACAGCACGAACGCTTGGTCGTGCGTGAGCTTGATGACCACCGGTTCCTCATCCACGCGGTCAAGGTACGCGACGGTCGAGCGGGGCTATGCGGTGCTGGCGCTTTGGGCTTCGGAGCACCAGTTTGGAAGACGCCGTATGCGGATGGCGGCTGACCTGGCAACTCCCTGACCTGGGCCGGAGCGTGCCTGGCGCCGCTACTCCCCGTGAGTCCCCGCTACGTCCTGCCGGAACGGGCACGCAACGGGCACGAGGCGCCGATAGTGTCAGCGAGTGATCAATATGCAAGTACGTGGCGACTCCGGGGCCATCGTGGCCAGTGTCCGGGGCGGGGTGGAATGGACGGATGCCTTCGCCGCCCTCGACCCGGCTGCCTTCCCGATACTCTCGGCCTTGATCCCTTACGGAGACGCGATGTTCAATCATCGGCAGGTCCCGTTGCTCCTCACCGAACTCGATCGGCTTCCGGACGCCTGCGGCGGGGCCTGGGTCGTACAGGCCCGCGAGCTGTGTCAGGTTGTCCTGAACGGATCACACCGGTATCTCTGGTTTCTCGGCGATTGAAGCAATCTTGAAAACCGTCGTGGCAGCGATGTCACCGTGGGTTCAAATCCCACACCCACCGCAGGTGAACGGCCCCTGACCAGGAACATCGGTCGGGGGCCTTCGTCATGCACGGTCTCTGTTGGTGACCGTGATTCACCGTGAGTCCCCGGTCTATCGGGCACGGATGGGGCACGAGCTTCAGTCGCCCTGGAAGCACAGGTAGCTGCCCGGAGTGCCGGCGCACTGCTCCAGCAACGTTGCAAGGTCGTCCAACGCGGCGAGCTGACGTTTATCGGTGCATCGTTGCCGTAGATCGGGGATCTCGCCGAGCGCAGCGGCGGACTCCTGCTCGTTCATCAGAGCATCTCCGTACGGGTCTACGGCGGTTAGCCTCCCCGGCACTCCAAGCAGCCGGAGGGAGCCGAGCGCATCGGCCAACGCGTCGCCGTGCCCGTACGAACTCTGCAGCAGCGTCGCTCGGGACTTGCGCCAGTTACGCGTCGGCCGTGCTGAGTGCAGTTCCACGTCGATCCCCACGTGCTCATGATGCCTGCTGCAGAGGCTCAGCATCTGATCCGTAGCTCTACAGAGATCGGTCGGGGAGGGGCATACGGGTTGCGCTTCGGCCTCAAGGGGACGCTACGGGTTGGGGCCGGTTGCTGTGGTTGCTGTACTCCGCTGCTGTACTCGCTACAACTTGATCAGCCCTGGGCGGGCATCGGGGCGCCCGTACGCCAGGATGCGCGGTAGCACGTCACGCATCCGTGCCACGTCCGCGGCCGGCGCTCGAAGCAGGGCCTCGACGACAGGATCGGTCAGGCCAAGGGCGTCCAAAGCCGAAGGGTCCAACGTCACCCGCAGCACATCGCCTTCTAGCTCTACCTCGCGTACACAGCCGTAGGCGGTGCCCTGGTCGGGCGTGACCAGACAGTGCGTGTCCATGCCCAGGGACACTTCCTGAGTATCGGGCTCGTCGAAGTCACACATGAACAACAGGGAGAACGCCTCCTCGTCGTCCGACTCGGCCGCACCCGCCATCACGCAGTCATCCTGATCCGGATCGTCGAGCCCGCAAGCAATCCGCGCCGTAAACCTGTACGTCATGCAGGTGTTCTAACACTCGGGGCTGACAGTCGCGATCATGTCCCGGGTGAGGTCGAGGGCACGTAAACGACCTAGTCGAGGCAACGGGCGGTGCACCCCGTTGGTCGGGGGCACCGCCCGCGATGGCTGCGAACTTGGAGCTGCGGCCTCATCCTTATCAGGTCGATCCAAGGGCCTCATCGACCACGCTCAGCCCACCTCGTTCCTCTGCTGGCCATGCGTTGAGGTTCGGCGTTGATCGGCGCTGTTCACACCTGTTGGTGTCAGACGCTGATGTCAGACATCAGATATCGGGCGGGCCACTGCTCGCATAGAGATCAGGACGATGATCACCGTGATCAGCCGCGTTGACGCGTCCAAGACAGCCGTGATGGCTTCCTGACCTACAACGCAGCAAGCGATAGCGGCCGCGATGATCAATCGGGGGTTGTCAGTGAACTGTGCGACAGTTTGATTGATGCCAGCGGTTCGAGTTGAGACGCTGGTATCCAGGTGCTGGGAGGGCATGCTTCTCCTGCGCTTCGGGGAGCGCCCGTCTCTCGCCAAAGTGGTCGGGCGCTCCCGGTCGTTTTCTCCGGACAGTCCCATGTTGGCGTACGGCACCGACAAACAAGACGCCCGATAGTGCTGGGCGCGGCAAGTCGCAGCAAATCCCCTGCTAACAAGGCGGTTTCACGTGGAACAGCCCAGTCTCGGCGCTTAAGTAACTTCTTGAGACCCCTCGCGCACACACCACCCCCCCAGCCCACAACTCTCCCCAGCTCCCATCCCGTCCGCCTTCGACCCACACACCGTGGAGCGGGCGTGGTTCAGGGCGTCAAGGTGGAGCGCGCCACTGTACGAACGACCTTGACGCCCTGGGCCGCGACTGCTCGGCTCTGCCTGGGT